>CALXUW010000043.1 GCA_944391795.1 uncultured Clostridia bacterium | reverse complement strand
GTAATTTGGTTTATCGTAGTATTAAGAAACTTAAAATTCTAAGTGGACATTCTGCTGATTATATTTTGTTTGGGATTGATGATAATATTATTAAGGATACTAAGAAGTTGCTTAAAAAATATAGTGAAAAGGAACTTATTGATGCAATTAGTACTATTGAGAGTTTGGCTATTTTTTTAAGGAATAGTAGGTAGGTTGTGGGAATTTTAGAGTTTTTGGGAGATTTAAAATGGTACCTATAAAATAGACAGTATAAAAAGAGTGATTTTTATACGATGGCTATTTTATAGGGCCATTTTTTGTTGTATAATTTTTGAGAAAGGAGAATTATGAGCAAGATAAGATTTAGTAAAGAAGATATAGAAAAATTAAAAGACAATCCATATATTTTAAATATTTCAGAAAAAGCTATAACGTATACAGATGAGTTTAAAGAAAAGTTTCTTGAATTATATAATAAAGGTAAAATGCCAACTGAAATATTTAGATTATGTGAAATATATCCTGAAATTATTGGTCAAAAAAGAATAGATATGGTTGCATATCGCTTAAAGAAAAAAGTTGAATATGGAGAAAATGTAACAGATAAAAGGAAAAAATTTTCTGGTAGACCAAAATCTAAGGAATTAACAAAAGATGAAGAAATTCAACGACTAAAACATAAAATACAATACCAAGAACAGCAAATAGAATTTCTAAAAAAAATTTCCTTTGTGGAGAAAAAAGCCAAATGGGCATCATCCAAGAAAAATATGAAGTAATTATTCAAATGCTATCTAAAGATAATAATCAATTAAACATTAAATGGCTCTGTGATGTTGCTGGGGTTTCTAGGTCGGGTTTTTATTCATATAGAAATAGAAAAATCAATCCATCAAAAAAAGAACTTCAAGATAGAGAAGATTTTGAGTTGATTTTAAAAGCATATACTCATAGAGGTTATAACAAAGGTTCAAGAAGTATAAAAATGTATTTAGAACATAATGGAATAATTATGAGTAGAAGTAAAATTCAAAGATTAATGAACAAATTCGGATTATTCTGTCCTATTAGAAAAGCTAATCCTGCTCGTAGAATAGCAAAAGCCATAAAGACTAACAATTATGTTGATAATTTAGTAAATAGAAATTTTAAAAATTGTAATCCTAGAGAAATTTTATTAACAGACATTACATATTTAATTTATAATAATGGTAAAAGAGCTTATCTTTCAACGATTAAAGATGCAAAAACAAATGAAATATTAGCATATGCTTTATCTGAATCACTTGAAATGAGTATAGTGGAGCAAACCATTGAAACGTTAATACAAAGCCATGGATTAATGCTAACTTCAAAAACAATTATACATTCGGATCAAGGAGCTCATTATACAAGTATACGTTTTAAAGAATTATTAAAAGAAAATAATTGGTTGCAATCTATGTCAAGACGTGGAAACTGTTGGGATAATGCACCACAAGAATCTTTTTATGGTCACATGAAAGATGAAATTGATATATCTAATTGTAAAAATTTTGATGAGATTAAATTAATAATAGATGACTATATGGATTATTATAATAACGAAAGATACCAATGGAACTTGGCAAAATTATCTCCAAATGAATATTATGAATATTTAACTACTGGAATATATCCATTAAAAAATGATAATAGAAATAATTAATATTTCTATTATCATTTTTGCTTAAACTTTGTCAACACTTTTTTTTAAAATGTACTTGACATTGGTACCATTTTATATTGCTTTTCCTCTCTGCCTTTATTGTTAATAATTATACCAAAAAAATGTTTGACTTTTTATTTTTTTATGATATAATAAGTACAAATGTTTGGTTAAAGGTGATTAAAATAGATATTTTAGATAAATTAAAAATATTAGCAGATTCTGCAAAATATGATGCATCCTGCAGTTCTAGCGGAAGTAATAATCAAAACACCAAAAATGGTATTGGAAATTGCAATGTTTCTGGTATATGCCATTCATGGAGCTATGATGGTAGATGTATTTCTTTACTTAAAATACTTCTTAGTAATAGTTGTATTTACGATTGTAAATACTGTATTAATAGGTGTAGTAACTTAGTTAAAAGAGCTACCTTTACTCCTAAAGAAGTTGCAGATTTAACAATTAATTTTTATAAAAGAAATTACATAGAAGGATTATTTTTAAGTTCTGCTGTAATTAAGTCCCCTAATCATACTATGGAAATGCTAATTAGAAGTGTTTCAATTTTAAGAAATGAATATGAATTTAATGGCTACATCCATTGCAAAACCATTCCACGGTTGCAGTAAAGAATTAATAGATAAACTAGGCTCTTTGGTGGATAGACTTAGTATTAATATAGAGTTACCTTCAAATGATAGTTTAAAGCTTCTTGCCCCTCAAAAAGAAAAGGCAGGTATTTTAAATCCTATGACTTATATTGCAAATACTATTAAATTAAACCAATTAGAAAAAAGCAAGTTTAAGCCTCATTTCGTACCTGCTCGGACAAACTACTCAGCTAATTGTAGGTGCAACTCCTGAAAGTGATTTAAAAATTTTAAAATTATCTCAAGGATTATACGACAAGCTAAATTTAAAAAGAGTATATTATTCTGCATATATTAGCGTAAATAACGATAAAAACTTACCCACTTTAGACAAGCCACCTTTGCTAAGAGAAAATAGACTATATCAAGCCGACTGGCTACTTCGATTTTATGGTTTTAAAGCTGATGAATTATTAGATGAAAAACATCCAAACTTTAATCAAATTCTAGACCCCAAATGTGACTGGGCACTAAGAAATATAGACAAGTTCCCAGTTGAAATTAACAAAGCTAACTATTTTACCTTACTTAGAATCCCAGGAATCGGCATTATTTCAGCTAAAAAAATAATAAAAGCAAGAAGAACTTTTTTATTAGATTTTGAATCTTTAAAAAAATTAGGTGTAACTTTAAAAAGAGCAAAATATTTTATTACATGTAAAGGCAAATATTATGATAAAGTATATAAATTTAATCAAAACTTTATTGAAACTAATCTTATTTATCAAGAAAGAGCTTACAATGCACAAATCCCTAAATTTAAACAGTTATCTGTTTTTGATGAATTAGAACCAACAAAGGAGGATACAATAAAATGTCTAACTGGAAACTTATAAATAAAACTTTTTTATATGATGGCAGTTTTCAAGGCCTTTTAACAATTGTTTTTGATTGCTATTTAAATAAAACTCTACCTCAAAAAATATATAAAGAAGAAAGCTATATACCAAGTTTTCTAGATAAAACTCTATATATTGAAACTGATTATAAAAAATATCAAAGAATATTTAATGGAATTGAAAAATCTATTTGTTATGAAGCTCTATATAATAGTTTCTACGCTTTTTTATCTGATAAAACTGATAAAGAAGTGCAAATTTTAAAATACTTATGCAATGGCTTTGATGTAGGCCCAGAAATAAACAATATGATAACTTTGTCATATGTTTTTAAAGTTATTAATATGAGAAAATCTTCTCTTAGTGAATGTCATAAATTAAAAGGGCTTCTTAGATTTCAAGAAGTTGGTAATAATTTATATTATTCTTCCATTCACCCTGATAATAATATAATTGAACCTTTAGGCCAACACTTTATTAGACGTTTACCTAAACAAAATTTTATTATCCATGATAAAAATAGAGATATTTGTTTTTTATATAATGGCTTAGAATATAAAATAATTGATAGTAAAAATTTAAAAGTTCCTAGTTTTACTTTAGAAGAAAAAAAATATCAAGAACTATGGAAAATGTTTTTTAATACAATATCTATAAATGAAAGGAAAAACTTAAGATGTCAAATGCAGTTTATGCCTAAGAAATATTGGAGAGATTTAGTGGAATTTAATTAATGATATTATAAAAGCAGGGAGAAAAGATTGTTTTTCTTCCTCCCTAATATACTATCCTACAAAATTAATTACCGTCTTACCTACTCCTGCTTCTACATTTATTCTTCTTGCACCATCTCCCAAAGTCTGATTACTAGAAACCGTCTTTCCATCAACTTCAAAACTTCCTAAACCTTTTTTAGCTCTTATTTGATAATTTTCTTTTCCACCTTTTAAACTTAACTCTAATTTTCCAACTCCTGAAGAAACTTCAGCTTTTTCAGTTACATCTGATGTCATTTCTAACTTTCCAACTCCACCACTTAAGTCTAATTTTTTTATGGCAGAATCTTTTATTATTGCTTCTCCTGCTCCTCCATTTATTTCGCTTTCTTCTGCTATTATGTTGTCTATTATGATTTTTCCTACGCCCATCTCAATATCTACTTTTTTAGCATTTAGATATTCTATTTGAGTTTCATTTATACCTAAATCTATATCTGCTTCATCTAATTTAAAATCTTTTGGCATATATATTATAACTTGTGGCTTTACTCCTAAATTATTAAAAAAATCTATGTTCAATTTATTATCTTCTATTTTTAAGTTATTTCCATCTACTTTGCATTCAAATTTGTCTGAAACATTAGATGTTTCAATCTTAAATGTATCTCCTGTTTTTATTTGAAGATTACATATGTCTAAATCAATTTCTAATTTTTTGATATTAGAATATTCTTGTATAGAATGCTCTATTTGGCTTTGCTCATTATTTTTAGAATTGCTTACACTTTCTTCTAAGGCCTCTATTCCAGTTGTTATGCCAAAAATTGCTGTTATCCCAAATACTATTAATCCTATTATCATTACTGATAAGTATATTGCAAAAGCTATCGCTCCATATTTTATTATTTTTTGTAATGTTGTCATTTTATTTCAACACCCCCAAAAATTGCATAACTATTTATATATATTGTTGGCAAGTTTTCGTTAAATTCTGCTTTTACTTTGTTGCTAGTTCCTCCAAATAATGGTGTAGATTTTACTTTTACATTAACATTAGCAGGAACTATTATCTCTATTCCTCCAAAAATCGCACTTGCATTTATAACTTGATCTTTTTTTACTATTGCCCCTGTTAGGTCAAATTCTACACTTCCAAAAACTGCATCTAAAGAGGCTCCTTCAAATTCTTTTCCTTGATAATTTGCTTCTTGTGCACCAAATGTTGCACAATATTCTTCTTTTCCTTCTTTAGTTGCATTTAGATTTCTAATTTTTTCACTTATCTTTTTATCAAAAAAATCTTTAAATATTATGCTAATACCTATCATTATTAATATGAATGGGAATATAAGTTTACCTATAATTGCAAATGATAAAACTCCTTGACTGCATAATAATAAAACAATTCCTACTACTAGCCATATAAAGCTCCACATTTTATTTGTGTTTTTAAATAATCCTATAAAACTTGGTATTATTATAATTAATGTCCACCAACCATCAAAAAATATATTTATTGATGTAATTCCAAGTGCATTTAATGCTATAATAAGACCTAATACAATTAAAACAATTCCCCATAAGATATTTCCAAATTTTTTCATATAAAATATAAACTCCCTTCTTTTATTTTTATTTAATAAAACTTAAAAAACTAAATCTATTACCTTTCTAAAGGTTGCATTTTCTTTTTGCAAAACTATATCAAATTTTTCTTTATATATTTTGTAAGACTTTTCTTGGTTTTTATTTAAAAATGCTATTTTTATAGAATTTGATAATTCGTTTTCATTTACCATTTTTATATCTTCTATTAGGTCACCTAGTAATAACCTATATTTTTTGTTTTTTATTTTTTCATAATATTTAATTGGTAAGTGTCCTTCCATATTTTTATTTAAGGTATGTATTATTTTAGAATTATCAAATTTTTGTATATCTCCTTTTTCATCAAATTGTATAAAATTACTTATTATATACATATTATCAAAAAAACAGTTTTCACTTTTTAGGTATTTACTAATTACATTACCAATTCCTGCTGAAAGTATTATAACTGGTATATCATTTTTATACATTAATTCTAAAAACTCTTTTGCTCCATTTCTTAATTTTAAATCACTTTTATTTATGGATTCTTCTAATTGAACTTTTGTTAGTTTATATTGGTAGTATAAATCCATACAATTTACATACCATTCTTTCATTAATTTGTTTTTCTCATCTTTTGGTATATCATAACTAATTTCAATAGGCCTATATTTTTCATATAGTTCATCCATTTTTATACAAAGCTCTTTTGGAACTATGCTAGGATTTGCGCTAGCTGCCCATGAATCTATACTTTCTTCTGAAGTTATTGTTTTGTCAAAATCTATTGCTACGTAAAAATTACTATTTTTTAAATCTAATTTAAACATTTTTAGCTCCCTAGTTTTTTACCATAATACTACTTTTTTTGAAATTTTTCAATAGAAAGCTTTAAAATTCATTTTTTAGGCACCCTAAAATCTCTAAAGTTATAATTTACAGTTAAAATAGGGAAAATCTGGAGGGGTGTTATGTATATAAAATTTATGTAATGACGAATGCGATTGGAGTAAATAATAGCCCTTCTTAATATATGATAAATGAGGAAGCGCGAAGAAATGTAGCGAGAGGCTCGTTTATTATATATTTAGAAGGGCTTTATTTACGTATTGAGCCGAGGAATGGAATAAATTTTATATACATAACACCCCTCCAGATTTTCCCTATTTTAACTGTAAATTATAACTTTAGAGATTTTTACAAATTAATTGCAAAAAAAATCCCTTGACCACATTTTGTAATTCATATATAATAGGAAAAAAATGATTCTTTTATATATTCTAAAGAAAGGAATTTTAATAATAATGAAAAACTTTTTTATAATTTTAATAACAAAAATAATAAATATATTTCTAAAAATAGCTAAAAAAAATGGAGGAAATCTACTTCGGAAAACTAGCCTTTGATTGGAATCCTGAAATTTTTAAGTATTTTAAAATTTCTTGTCCTATTATTGCAGTTACTGCAACAAATGGAAAAACTATGACAAATAATGCAATAGGTTATGTTCTAAAAAAAGCTGGATATAATGTAATTAGCAATATTGAAGGAAATAACATGGAAACTGGAATACTTTCTACTCTAATAAAAAATAGCTCTTTAACAGGAAAAATTAAAGCTGATTTTTTAGTATTTGAAGTTGATGAAAGCTATATTCCTGTAGTTTTTAAAGATTTAAAATTAGATACCCTAGTAATTCTTAATTTCTTTAGAGATCAATTAGATAGAAATGGTGAAGTTGAAAGTTTAATTTTAAGAATAAATGAATTTTTAAAAACCTACACAGGCAATTTAGTACTAAATAATGATGACCCAAATGTTTCAAGACTTGGAAAAGCAAATCCTGAAAACAGCAATGTTTATTATTTTAGTGTTGACGAATATGAATTTGCAACTAAAACATTAAAAGAAGCTGGAGAAGGCAAATTTTGCCCATTTTGCAAAAGTAGACTTGAATATGAATATTATCAATACTCACATATAGGAAAATTCAAATGTCCTAATTGTGGTTTTGGAAATAATAAAATATATAAATTTGCTAAAAACATAAATTTAAAAGAAAAAAGCTTTGAAATAGATGATTTTAAATATTACACTAAATTTAACAGTATTTACAACATATATAACTTTGTTGCAGTAATTTCTTGTGTTAGTCTTTATAATATAGATAAAAATATAATAAAAGATGCCCTATCAACATTTGTTTTAAACAATGGTAGACTAGAAGAACTAGAAATTGATGGAAATAAAACAATAATAAATCTAGCAAAAAATCCTACTGGTGCAAATGTAAGTCTTAGAATTTTAAATGAAGATGAAAATGAAAAAGAATTATTATTCGTCCTAAATGACAATCTAGCAGATGGCCGAGATGTTTCTTGGATATGGGACATAAATTTTGATGAATTGAAAAATGTAAAAAGAGTTATAACCTCTGGTCAAAGAGCATATGACATGGCAATTAGAATCAAAACATCTGGATTTGATTTAAATAATATATTTGCACACTTAGAATTGTCTAAAGCAGTTCAAGACCTATACTCTACTAAAACAAAAAAATATGTTATAGCAAATTATACTGCACTAAAACCTACAAGAGATGAAATTTTAAAATATCATAATTAAATTATATTATATTTAGATTATATCTAAATTACATTTATATTTACAAAAATTAAATAAAATTTATTTTTAAGGAGTTTTTAATACTATGAAAGAGTTAAAAATTTTATACTTATACCCAGATATCCTAGAATTATACGGTGATTTTGGAAATATACAAGTCCTACGCTACAGATTAGAAAAACGTGGATTTAAAGTAATAGTTGATTCTTACAAAATAGGAGATACTCCACCCAATTTTTGTGATTATGACTTAGTATTTGCCGGTGGTGGTGCTGACCAAGAACAAAGTATACTTTCAAAAGATTTATTAAAGAACAAAGATAATATAAAAAAAGCAATAGATGAAGGCGTTTTCTTTTTACTTATTTGTGGTGCATATCAATTATTCGGAAAATATTACAAAGGTGTAGAAGGAAATATAATACCACGGATTAGAAATTTTTGATTATTACACTCAAGCAATGGCTGATAGGAAAAAAAGATGTATAGGAAATATAATTATTGAAGTTACATTAAATAATAAAAAAACTAAAGTCATAGGGTTTGAAAATCATGGTGGCCAAACCTTTAACATATCAAACCCTTTTCGGTGACGTTTTAGTTGGAAATGGTAACAAATTTCAAGATACCAAAGAAGGATTTTTCTTAAAAAATGTAATTGCTACTTATCTTCATGGTCCTTTACTAGCAAAAAATCCAGAACTTTCTGATTATATAATAAAATATTGCTTAGAAAGAAAATATAAAGAAGAAATCATTTTAGATGAATTAGATGACAGTTTTGAAAAATTATGTAGAGAACAATTAATTAAGTGACCAATCTGGGACGTTTCCCAATTGGACATTTTGACCAGTTTGGGACACATCTCCACCTTTGGGAAGTTTGATAGACCCCTTGGCACTGTATGATTAGAGGTGCTTGGGGGTATAATATTATAATTTTTTTAAAATGACGAATGTGCCGCGAAGTAGGCGTACACCTTTTTAGCTTTAAATAAGTGAGGAAGCGTGAATAAATGTAACGAGAGGCTCGCTTATTTAAAGGTTAAAAGGTGTCGTCTACGAAGCAATCCGAGGAGTTTTAAAAAAATTATAATATTATACCCCCAAGCACCT
>CALXUW010000042.1 GCA_944391795.1 uncultured Clostridia bacterium | reverse complement strand
AATTCTTTTAACTCTTCTATCCCATTTTCTTTTTTTAAAAAATGTAATTCTACAAATTCCACCTCTAAAGTATTTTCTTTTAAATATTTATAATAGCTTTCAAAATATTTTCTCATTTCTTCTGCTGCCATTTTTGTCTTAGCTTTTGAAAATAATTGAATACATGGATGTTCGTTATCTTCATTACCTTCTGAAACACAAAGTAGTTCTCCATTCTATATATTTGCCCCTGTTTTTTCATATTTTTAAAATTTTCATTTATTTTATTTTTTAATTTAATTGGTAATTCTATAACTTCATTTTTTAACATTACCTGTATTTTTTTATTTTCAATTTTATATATCATAATTTTCTTCATTTTGAAATTTGCAACGGAGTGTTGCAAATTTCATTTTTTTCTTACTTATATCATAAAATTGCGACAAATACAATTATTTTCTTGATATTAGCCCTTAAAAGTTACTAGTTAATGATTTTAAAGATAAATAACAAAAGTATTGATATATTAATACTTTTGAGTAATAAGAAGTGAAAAACCATTAAATAGTAACCCTTAAAATGTAACTACTACGAAAACAGAATATGATAAATCTCTAAACTATTTAGATAAATAGTAAAAAGAAATTAGATTTAATAAAAGATTAAGTAATAAACAAAAACATTTTTATTATGGAAGATTAATAGCAGTAGAACTTGATTTTAAAACTGAACTTAGAAGATCTGAACTTTATGCTTTAACAAAAAATGATTTTGATTTAGAAAATTGTACAGTATCTATTACAAGAACTAGACAACTTACTAAATCAAAAGGTAATGAGAAATTAATTGCAAAAAATCTTTCAAGTGTTAGAAAAGTTAGTCTTCCTGAAAGTTTAATTAAAAAATTAAAATATTTTTTAGATTTAACACCTTCATTTTTTCAATATGTTTTTGAAGAATTTAGTATAGATGGATTATCTGATTTTTGGACTGAATAGCAAAAATCTCATAATTTAAAGATTATTACTTTTAGAGATATTAGATACACTCACGCAAGCATTTTATTTTTACTAGGTGTTGATATAAAAATAATTTCTCAAAGATTAGGACATAAATCAGTTACAACTACAGAAAAAATATATCTATTCATTATTGTAGAACTAAAACAAAAATTATCAAAAAAGATAGATAATTTATAAAAATAAGTGTCCATATATCTTATTTTGTGGACAATCTCATGGACAATTTATAGCAAATTTTTACAAAAGAAGAGAAAATAAAAAAATCTCCAAGACCTATTGAAATAAGTATTTTTTAAGATTTTTAAAGATAACAAATATAGATTTTTTTCTAAAATTTTGAGGTAAAAGAAAAAACTCTCGAAAGTCTTCTTACATCTAACTTTCAAGAGTCTTAGCAAAATTGTTCTGGCTCCTTTGCGAGAGACGTTTTCGAAAAGTCTATCACAAAAAAGTTACTTATTTCCGTTTCAAATGTAGTTATAGCAATATATTGCAAGAATTGTATGTACAAGTTGGCATTTTTTTGCTACAACTGTTGTTTATAATTTAACATAATTTTTTAGATATTGCAACAAAAGTTAAAGATTATTTTTATATTTTTCTACTTCGTCATAAATCTCATTCCAATTATTTACTCTTACAATTTCTTTGTCATTAATATCAGCATTCATTTTTGTTGTCATTAAGATTGATTTAATACCATTATCTGTTAATTCTCTACAGGTTTGATAACTATCTTCTATACATAAATCAATTTTGTTTTCTTTAAAAAATTTTAATGTATCACTGACATGCAAATTTAAGCTATCATACGGAATACCAAAATTTTTTAAGCTTTTTTTAGTAATTTCCTCAGTATCACAGTTCTTAATATTCATTAATCTTGCTGTTACAAAACGTATAGTATCTCCTTCATCTTTCAATTTTATAATTGTTTTATTTGCATCAGGAAGCATTGTACATTCTTCTAATACATTTTTATAATACTTATCAAAAAAATCAAATTTTGTTTTTTCATTCCAACCATATAAAACTTTTAAATAATATCTATTTTTAATCATTCCGAAACTATCTCTGTTAATTGGTACTCCAGATATTTCTTCTTCAAATTTATCTGCATATTTTAACATTGATTTTACTGTTAAAAATGTTGTATCATCTATATCTATTCCTATTTTCATTTTTACCTCCTATTTCTATTTTAATTACATCTGTTCTCTATATATTTATTTGCACACTTTCTTATATCTTCCATTTTTTGCTTCGTATTTTTGTTTTTGTACTCTATTCTATCTACTAAAACATCTATATAGTTATTCTCTTTTACATATTGCAAAGATATATTGAAGTTCAAATCAAATATAAATGCAATAACACAAACCCAATAATCAATTATTGTTTTTCTATCTTCTAATTTTATGCATTTATGTTGGATAAAATCTTCATATACTTTTTCACTAACAGTTTCATAATTGATTGTATTTTCATTATATATTTTAGGAAACATATCTTCTATTTTGTCTTTTTCTTTTACTCTAAAATTATCCAGTTTATCGGCATCTCGAATTATTCTGCAATGTAGTAGTTCCTTTTCATTTAGATTTTTTTTAATTTTGTATTTATTATGGTTATATATTGCTTTGTATATTATACTATCATATTTATCTTCATTAATAAAATTTCTAATTAATCCATTATCAAATAATACTTTTACTCCAAATTCTGCATGTTCTATTTTTTTATCATTAAATTCTCCAAATTCTTTTATTTGTTCAAACCTTCCTATATCATGTAATAATGCTATTATCTTTGCTAACTCTATATTTTCTTTATTTAATCTTAACCCATTTGCTATATATTCACTTTTTTTAACAACTTCATAAGTATGTTTTATTTTTAATTTTATACTGTTATTCCCTAAATCATATTCTTCTATGTATTCTTTAAAACTTTCCTGTGCTTTTATAAAATCAATCATCTCATTTTAGTCCTTTCAATGAATTAATCTATTATAACACCTCTATTACATCTAAAGGATATAATTTATTTTCTAAAAGCATTTTCAGTATGCATTTTATTAGTTTCTCATCCCTTAAGTTTTTACTTGTCATATTTTTTAATTCTTCTTTTGAAATCCAATTTACATCTAAAATTTCTTCTTTATTAAATGATATTTTTTCTTCTAATAATTCTGTTGTAAATGTTATTATCATAAATTTAGTATTTTCTATTTCTCCACTCATTATTGGAAGCATCTTTTTTAATCTAACTTTGCAACCAGTTTCTTCAAATATTTCTCTAATGGCTCCTTCGAATATTGTTTCTCCGTCTTCTAAGTGTCCTGCTGGCACATTCCATTTTCCATAGCATTTATTTTTTGCTTCTTTAACCATTAGTATTTTATTGTCTTTTTCAATAATTCCTCCCACAATAATTTTCATATCATTTTTCCTCTCTTCTCTTTCAATGTTTTCTATTTTTTATATTAACTCTCCAATCTTTAATATGCTATATTTATATAGCACTTTTCAATATATTTTTTAATACTTTCATAATATATCTTTTGTATTTAAAGTGCAATGCTTCATAATCTGTTTTTCTATTCCTAAAGAACAATCTATTAAATGATTTGCTTTTTCTTTAATAATATATTACCTCTAATTTTGCCTATTCTTTCATATAATATTCTCGTTTTTTCAATTATAAAATATATTCTATATAATGAAATTTGCAACATTATGTTGCAAATTTCAAATTAATTATATTTATATGTTGTTCCATTCTCTTTCTAAAATAAATCCTCTATTATTCTTTAACACTTGTAGTGCAGCTAAATTTATATCTATACAATTTTTGAAATCTCTATCTTGTCCTAAAATCCCAAATTTTCTAATAAATTCTAAATTTCTTTGTGCTGTTTCTAACAGATTTTCTTGAGCTATAATACTTTCATTAAATGATTCTTTATTTAAAATATCTATTTGATGTTTTAAACTATTTAAATAGTGCCTATGAGACTCTCTTTCACTGTATGATGTACTTGTTGGCAATGCTCCATTAAATAATACATCTGCATATTCATCATTTAAATTTGAATCTGGTTTCATTCTATTTAATATACCATTATTAAATGCTAAATCTAAAAATGATATTTTATATTCCGATAATGCTTGAGGATAATAATACCAAATGTTTCTTTGTTTAGGTTCTGAATCCTCGTCCTTAAATTTATTATCAAATTTTCTAACATTAAGCCATGTTCCTGATGCAATAGCATCAATTTTTGTTGGTGCAAAAGATAAAAATTGATGATTTGCATATCCTAAAATTACTTTTTTTCTTTGTAATTTCAAACCTGCACATAAATCCATTAAGTTTGTCATCCAAGTAATTTCATCATCCACTAAATATTTATTTTCTGGATGATAGGCAACAATATAATATCCGTCTATATCCCAATGTTCAGTATTTTTAAGTATTTTTTCAGTTATTTCATTGTTTCCAAGCAAAGCACTACTTGGCAAAGCTATAGTCATTATCCTAGCTTTGTCTACTAGTATTTCCTTTGATTTATCTACTAATAATTTATTCTTTATAAACCAGTCATTATCAATTTCAGACTGCATAATACTTGGCACAATATACTCTATAGTATTTGCTATGTCATTATACTCTTTAATTTTTATCAATAGTTGTTCTTCTTTTGTCACATTATCTTTTTTACCAATATTAGTATAATTCACTAAATTGTGATAACCATACATACTTAGATTTTTGTGATTTTGTTTTGGATAATAACATTGAGGATCAAATAAGAGATTTATGTTATGGGCAGCAAATTCTCTACACCATTTCCATAAACTATTTTCTTTAATATCTCTAGGGCTTAAAATTACAGTTGCTTTTTTCCATTTTTCAGCTAAATCTATAGATAACTGTTTCATTCCATAACCAAATTGTAAATATAGTTCCATTATTCATCTCCTATAACTAATGTTTCTTTTAACCCATATAACCATTCTAATGCTTTTTTGGCAGAAGAAGGTCTTTTTGATATCGGTTTCATCATTAGTGTTTCAATAAGTCCCATAAATTGTTGTTGTGTATCTCCTTTTATTTGTAATCTTTCAGGAACTACTGTGATTGTTTTATACCATATTTCATTATATGATTGTTCTGTACCCGTTCTATATGGATTAATTCCAAATATACATTCATAAATTACTACACCTATGGAAAATAAGTCTGCTCTTGAATCTATATTTCTATTTTCATAATAATTTAATAGTTCTGGTGCTCCATATCCTGGTGTATGTGGTGATTTAGTATTAAGTACAAATGTTAAAGATTGCATATCTAATGCTTTAGCAATTCCAAAATCTATTAAATAATATTTATCATCACTCACCAATATATTTTCAGGTTTTATATCTCTATGTATAACATTATATTCTTCTAATTTACTTTCAGTAATTAATAATGTTTCTAACAAAGAATATGCTTCTTTTAAATCTAATTTTTGCTTTTTTATAAGTATTTCTCTTAAACTATTACCTTTAATAAGTTGTTCTATAATATAAATACATCTATTTCCATTTAAATAAATTTCTCCCGTATTATATATTTTAGGAACATTTGGAATATCATATTTTGTTACTATTTCGATTTCTCTAATTACTCTATCAACATCAGTATCAGTTCTAACAATCTTTAAAACACAATTCCCATAATCTTTAGATACAATTTTATATACATCCTTTTGTGATCCTGGATTTAGTCTGTCGACAATTTTTATTCCTAAAATTTGATTTTCTATCTCGCTCTCCATTGTTTATCCTCTCTTTACACACAAATTCTTTTTCCTATAATTTCCTCTAGCACTAATGAAGAATAACTATTAGGTATTCGATTTTTTCTAGCCTTCATAATCATATTAAATTTATCGTTTTTTTCTTGATACATACCAATACCTAAATTATCAAACTTATTTTTTGTAGTACTATTTGGTTCTTGTTTAGTATTTGATAACACATAACTTTCAGATGAAAATCTTAAGTTATTTATAGCTTGAATTAAAGCACTGTTCCATTGGTTTATTTTTGCTTCAACAGTTTCTATTTTTGTTATTGCAAAAAAATTCTTTCTATCACATATTTGCCATAGTTTGTTTTTTCTTTCAATCATTTTAGCATCTAATAATTTTGTAATAGCTTCTAATATTATGCTATCATTTATTCCTAATTGCTTTTTTAATTGAGTATTACTTATACCTTTTTTCATATACATATGATACAATATCTTTAAATCTTGGTTATTTAGTTTTTTTCTATTTTCATTCCATTTGTCAAAATTCTCCTTTTTATATTCAACAAATATTATGTCTGGATAAGAAGATTCTACTTTTAGTTCTTCAAAAATTGCCATACTCAACTCATCATTTTTACATTTTTTTTCAAATATATTTTTTTTAAAATCTATAAATCTATTAACTAATTCTAACTCTACACCTTGCGTTGGGTTTCTAGTTAAAATATTAGATTCGTTGTTAAATTCAATTATATTATTCATAATCTTCTCCTATGTTTTCCTTAAATTTATCATAAAAAATATAAATTTTCAATATTTTTGAATTAATTTTATAAATTCTTATAAATTACATCAAAGTATTATAAAACATTGAAAGGCTGTTATTTATATAAGTAACAACCTTTTTTTAGTTATCTTGCATATATTTCTTTTTTCTTCATTCTTGTAATATCTTCTTGTCTTTTTCTCATTTGTTCCTCAATTTTTATAATTTCTTTAACCTTTGGTATATCTTCTAAAATGTAATTTGCAGTTTTTATATTTCTTCTATATCTATTTAATATAGATGTACAATCGCTTATCTTCTGTTTATACTCTGTTATCAACTTATCATCTTTACAATTTCTTAACTTGTTTCTGTACTTTTGCCTTATATTAGTAACTTCTTTTATTTCTTTTTCAGTTCGTGTAATACAATTCTCTACATCTTCTACTGTTTTTATTTTTTCTGTTACAATAAGCCTAATCTCATTCGCATATCTATCCATTTGTCTAACTACTCTTTTCATCTCTGGTGATAATGGTTGGTGTTTTTTAATATTTGGTCTAGTATTTATTCCTAATAAATGAAATAGTACCAGAAATAATACATCTATTCCAGAAAGTTTTTTCATACTTTTAAAACTACCCTTAACTTTATAAACATTGTATTTTTTGTAATTCTTTTTTTGCTTCATTAGTTTATAATAATTTTCTTGCACATAATATGGATTATTATATACTTTATTTGCTATACTTTGTGGCAAATATTCTTCTCCTAATTGATACATTCTTGTAGCTTTTTTATCGTTTATTGAACGTATTGTTGGATATTTTTTGTTTGTAGCATCATTTATAATATAACCTTTCTTATACATTACTTTTTTAAATTGGTCATAAGTTAAACATATTGCAATTGCTTCATCTATGGCTTGTCTCATTAGATTGTATTTTGTTGGCTCTCCTCGTTTTTCTGCAAAGTATATGCTTCTTGGTGTTTTTCCTTTTGGATTTTCTATAACTATCAAGTTGTTTTCTTTGCATAGTCTGTCTGAAATCTCTCTAAATTTATAGTATGCACCTTTGTTGCAATTAAACTTCTTTCCTGTAAACATATTAACTGAATTTACTACAAAGTGATTATGATATGTGCCAGTATTAAAGTGTGTTGCAACTACTACTTGATATTCACTCCACATTTCTTTTGCAAGTTTTACTCCAATTTTATGTGCAAGTTCTGGTGATACTTCTCCAGTTTTAAAGCTTTGGTATGCATGATATGCTATATTTCCTGTGCATTTATCAAATTTTTTTTGAACAAAGTTCATTTCTTCATAAGCTGTTTTACTATCACAATTTACTCCTGTTACATATATAGTTTTCTCATTTTCATCAATAGTTTTTTCATCATTTTCTGCATACATTAATACTTGTTTTAAATCTGAAAAAAGTGTCTTTTCTGGATTTTTTGCATAATTTACTACTCGAGATAAACTATCCTTAATTGCCCATATTTTTGTTGTTGCCATCTTCATCACCATCTTCTTTATTGTTATATACATCTAAAAAATCACTTTGCATTTTTTCTATTTTTTCTTTTATTTCATCATTATTTAAATAAGGAATTTGATATTTTAGGTCAGTTATTCCTGTATAAATTTTATATATTTTTTCATCTGGTACTTCATAAATTTTTTGTTGTAATCCAGATTTTCTTAAATAACCTGATAAAGATAATTTACTCTTTTTTGCATTTCTTTGTAACTTTTTCTTTTCATTTTCACTCACTCTAACATTAATTCCTATTGTTCTATTTCTCATAATTTTTCACATCCTTTTTTCATAAATTTTGTTTCATTTTTTTGATAAAATCTCTATTAAAAAATTTAATTTTTCTTTCCAATTTTTACTCTATTTTTTATTCATTAGTTAGGGGGTATAGGGGATTAAAATCCCCTTTCAACATAAGTTGTCGGTTTTGTGGCAATACAAAACCTATGCTCGCTACACTAATAGATATAAATTTGTAATCCCGCTAACTAATATTTTTGTTTATACATAAATTAGTTCTTTATATATAATTTCTTCTGCAGTATTTTTAAAAGAGTTCATCATACCCACCCAATATAATTGGTTTGTATTTTTCATTTCTTCAGTTAGATTATTTTTTTGTTTCAATTGTTCTATTATAATATCAATTTTTTCTTGTGCTAATTCTTGAATTTCTTTTAGATGATTATTAAGTGTTCCATTAACAAACATTATTGTATATTCTGCTTTTCTATTTTGTTTCAAAAAATTTAGTCTTGCTCTACCATATTTATTTAGATTTATTTTTTCTTTTTCTAAAACTAAATTTGGCATATAATATTCTCCAATTTTTGTATATTCTATTCCATATTTATTTTCTTTTAATTCTTTATTTTTCATTTTCTTTTACCTCCATTAAACTACTTTTTCTTTTACTCTTATTTCTCCAAGTATTCTATTTGTTTCTTTCTGTGGAAATTTTTTATCATCACTTATTAGTTCTACTAACTTAAATAATTTTTCCCCATTATCATTTGTCTCATCTATTGTAAAATATTTTTTCTTGTATCCTTTTTTAGGTGCATCTAAATTTTTTAGTTCATAATAAGAAACTTCATAATAATTATTTAATCTTTCTATATATTCTTTCAATTCTTTTCTATCCATTAATACTGTAGACGTGATTTCTGTTTCTTCTTTTCCTATTGTACATGGTATTGAAACATCAAACATACCTAAGTCCATAAGTTTATATATTTGTTCAAGAAAATTACTTCTAAATTTTATATTAATAAGGCTATAATAATTTTTACTGTCTTTTTCAAGTGTAATACTTTCTATAAATTTGGAAATAAATTCTTGCTTTTCTTCTTTTGTTTTATTGTTCCACTCTGCCATAAGCATATCTTTAAATTTATTTGAACGAATTAACTTTTCTTTTTCTACATCTCTATCTGCCATTATTTGTTGTGGACTAAATGTTTGCTTATTTATATCTATTGTTGCAATTCGTTTTCGTTCTAGTAGATTTAATTTTTCTTCTATAACTCTATAATCTTCTTCAAAGTCATTTACTTCTACAATTCCTTTAATATATGCTTCCTTTATTCTGTTCTTTTGATTTTGTAAAGTAGAAATTTCTTTATCTAACTTTTTTGTATTTTGCTCTTTTTTATCTGCTAAAACAGGAAAGAAATATTTTTTAACTGTCATATCATATTCAATTAAGTTCATTATCAAAAACATAACTGAATCTTCAACTAAATCCTCTCTTAAATAAGTTTTACAATCTGAACAGTGATAGTACATATACTTTTTCTTTTGTCCACCAGAGCCTTTACATTGCATTATTTTGCCACATTTAGGACATAACAACTTTTGCATAAAGATATATACTCTATCTCTACAAAATGCTCTTTGATTTTTCTCTTTTTGTGCTTGTACATCTTCAAACATTGCTCTTGTTATAATTGGCTCTACTACATTCATATAAACAACTGGTTCTTTCCCTTGAACATTTTTATATTGCTCAAAATCTCCTACGTAAATCTTATTACTAATTATTTTAGCAACAGTAGTATCTTTCCACTTTTTATTTGTCTGTGTTGGTATTCCTTCTGCATTTAATATATTTGCTATTGTTTGATAACTTTTCCCTTCCAAGTACATATTAAATATTCTTAATACTAAATCTTTTGTAGTTTCATCAATTATCATTTTTTTATTTTCTCTTTTGTAACCTAATGGGCAAGTTCCGTGGTACATGACCAGATTTTATTGCTCCTGTCATTCCGAATTTTGTTCTTTCTGATACTATTTCAATTTCTAATTGTGAAAGAACTGTTAACATTCTTACAAAAAATCTTCCGATTAGCACTGCTAGTATTTACATCATCTCTATCGCAAATAAGGTAACAATTATGCTTTTCTAATTCTGATATTAATACTTCTAAATCTCTAACAGACCTTGTAACTCTATCTAGTTTATAGGCTACAATATAATTAATTTTACCTGCTTTCATATCTTCTAACATTTGCTGAAATGCTGGTCTGTTTGTCATATCTTTTGCTGATATTCCTGCATCTTTATAAATTTTAAATATCTCATAGTCTTTATATTTACAAAGTGCTTTTAGTTTTTCCTCCTGTTCTCCTAAACTAAATCCTTCTCTTGCTTGATCTTCTGTACTAACTCTAATATAGATTCCTGCTACTTTCCTTTCTTCATTCATTTCTACAAATATCCTCCTTCCAAATTTTATGAATAGAAAGGCAACTTTGCATTATACGCAAAAAAATGCCACATAGCATAATTTTAGCTATTAGCACTTATAGAGTTTTTTCTTTTATTATTACTATCTCTTTAATTTTCTTTTATATAACACAAATAAACCAATATAGTATAATTTTTTAAAAACTCTAAAATGCTTTGCCGTTCTATGTTATGTATTACCATCTGCTATGTACTCTTGTAATTTAGATAGCGGATATTTTGTACTTAAATCATTTATATAGAAATAATCGTGTTCATTAAAGAATAGGTACAATCTATCTTTAATAATTACTCTATGGGGCTCTACATACGCTATATTGGTATGCTCAATTATTCTTAGACAACCATTAATAATTTGTGGCTGTTCTTTTCCATGAAATTCTAAACGGCATGCCCATTCGATTTTAGAGTATAATTCTTTACTCATATTGATTTCTTTTTTAATTATATGTAACATAATACCACAAAAACCTCCTTTTTTCAATATTTTTGGTCAAAAAAAGACCGTTTCTTTTGAAACGGTTTCAGTTTTTGTTTTCATCAAACTTTTTGTAATCTTGAAATCAAGTTATATCAAGGTTTTCAAAAAGTTCGACGAAAACTCTTATTGGCTCGTTTGACACTTCCGTTTACGAAGAATACGAGCTTGTATTTATAATTATATTTCATAGTTTGATTCTATGATTATAATTTAACATAAATTTTTAAGCTTTGCAAGTAATATTTAAAATTTTAGTTATAAATAATCCTCTAGATATTCTTTAACTTTTACATCTAATTTATATTTTTTTAATATTTCTATTTTAGATTTAATATAATCTTTATGATTTATATAATCTAATCCACTAATAGAATCATATAAATCTTCTAGGAATTTTATTTTTTTATCTATTAATGGTACCTCACTTCCTGACCATGATGAGAAACCAGAAAATAGTGGAATTTTCTCAAAGTCATCTATAGATTTATTTAACTTTATGAATTGTTGGACATACTCCATCTTTTTGTTAATAAAACAAGAATCTATAACATCAAAAATATTATACATTTTATCTTTATTTTCATAATTATTTTTTATATATTCTTTAATCCATAATTCTTTTCTTAATTCTATATTTTTTTCTATTTTATATGTATTTTCAAATATTTTTTTTAGTTCAAAATGTATAAATCTTTGTTCTCCTAATTTATCAACTACAATATTTATATAATGCTCATAATTATCCATTTTCCAAATTTCATTAAATATATTATTTACTTCAAAAGAGTTTCTTCGAAAATCTCTCATATTATCTATTATTTTATATATAAATCTATCATCTTTTTTTAAAATAGCAATTCCTAATTTTCCTTTATTATCCATTAAATTTATTAAACTTATAATATATAAATTTTCTAGTACTTCAATATTACCAAAAGAACTAATTATATATTCTAATTCTTCTTCTTTAATATTATAAATACTCGAAAATATTTTACTAATAACAAACGGCGATTTATTATATAATTTAATTAGTTTTTCACAATATTTTTCAATAGTTCCTTTTCTTACCTCTTCATATTTTAATAAATTTACTATGTCTATAACATACACCTGCTCTTCTTCCACTTGCTCATCTAACAATTTAAAAATATTTTGTATATCACTATTTGTAATGTCTGTCATAATGTTATGGAAAGAACTTAAATAACAATGTTTATTGCGATTTGCATTATTTTCTAATATTGATAAAATATCACTTTTTTTATAATTAGATAATATTTTATATATTAAAATATCTGGATTTCTTATAAATGGAGCATCATTATTCAGATACTCTGCAAATATATCTAGAAACTCATCTTTTTTATTATCTATTAAATAATAAAATATATCTAAAATCGAATTACTTATATTAAACATATCTAATTTCTTTTGAAATTTCTCTGCCATTCTACATATACTAAATAAATTGCAAAAATCTTTCATTGTGTATTCTTTTATCATATTAATTACTCTATCTTTTCTATCTTGTTGTGCTATATTCCAATCTTCTCCAAAATCTCTTTCTAACTCTAATGCATTAATAATATTATAATGTTTATTTTTATTATACTGTTCTAGCACTCTAGGAGTTTCGAATTCTACTTTTTTACATTTATTTTTAAATTTTTTTAATATTTCACATTGAATAAAATCTGGTTCTATCCACTTGACAAAAAAATTTATACATAGAACTTCAATATCCTTTACAAATATCTTTTCTGTTTCTTCATCAGAAGGATATATATTATATTTTAATAATATATCTTCAATTATTTCTTTAAATTCATTAAATTTATATAATTCACCTAAACTTTCAAATAATTTTTTTCTAAAATTAAAAACACTTTCATTTCCTAATAAAGTTATCCTTATATAATTTATAGTTAATTTCTTTCTAGTTTGCTTAGTAATATAATGTTCACATTCTAAAAAGTTTTCAATTATTTTTATTAATAGATAACCTACTTCATACTTACTTTTATCATCCAAAAATATTTCTTTCATAAATATATCAATTATTTTTAATTCTGTTTTAAAATCTGTTTCCATACTATGTTCATCTATTCCCAAATTTAATATAAACCCAAAGTAAAAATCCATTAATAAATCTGTTCTTTTTTTATAATATTTAATTAACAATTCTATCGCTTCACTATTTAAATCTCCATATTTAAAATTAGATAATATTTCAATTTTTTTATCATCTATTCTTTGATTATTTTTTTTACTATTAAAATCAAATTCTACTAAGTTAATTTCTTTACTTACTTCATTATCAATTTCATCTTTTATCATTTTTATAGCTTTTGTTCTATCTACATTATAAAAATGATATAAAAATTTTGAATCAGATGAATATGGTTCTTTATCCCAAATATATTTAATCTCTGATAATATATACTCTTCTGTGTTTTTATCATAAAAAATCGAATATATCATATTTATAGCATCAATAATCTTTAATATACAATTTGGATATAATTTTTCTATTAAATTAGATATCGTTATTGTTTTATCTTCTATTAACACTTTATAGATTATATAATTACCAAAATTTTGATCACTTATTTTTGTTGCTTTTTCCTCATAATAGTCCACTAATTCTAACTTGCTTAGTTCTTGAATCGTTTTTATAAAAACTTTCTTATCAAAACCGAATTTATTTATAATTTCTATCACCTTATCATTATCTAATCCAATTGGACCTATTAAAGATATTAAAAATAGAATTAATATATCACTTTCTGTTAAGCTCTTATCTTTAATTATAGGAAAATAATAACTTTGAAAAATATCTATCACACTATTTAAATTTTTTATTTTGCTTTCTGCTATTCCTTTGGCTGATAAAACAGCTATTCTTGGATTACCATTTGCTACTTCTAAAATTTTTTCTTGATAGTGTAAATTTTTAATTAAATATATATCTTCAATAATTTTTTTTATTTGATTGTCTTCCATACAATTTATAACATATATTTTAGGCATATAGAATTCTTTTAATTTTAGCATTACATTCTCTAATACATAATCCCTGACTGTAGCAATTATTTTAAATTCACAATTTTCTTTTTTATCGTTTATAAAGTCCATAAAAGTTTTTAATCTATGCATTTCATTTATATCATCTATAAAAATTAAATATTTATTATCATTTTCTATATAATCAACTAAATCATCATATATATCGTTACCATTATTTTTTATACAAAAACACTTTATATCTTTGTGTATTCTAGTATATTCTTTACACACCTCTACAGCTAACTTCGTTTTTCCAATACCTGCTTTTCCAATTAAAAGTATAAATTCTTCTTCTTCTAAATTTTTCAATATATCTCTTTTTTCTTTTCGTTCCAAAAATTCAATATCTAATGGTGCATTAATACTGTTTTTATCATGTTTTTTTATAAATTCATCTATGTCACAAAATTGACCACTATCAACTGAAATGTCTAAATATGTATTAGCTATTGCTTGAAAATTATGTGCAATATCATATGAAAAATCATCAATTCCAATTAGTTCTACTTCTTTATTCTTAAATATTTTTTTTAACTCTTCTCTTTGATTTATATTTATATTATTTGAAGTATAACAACATATTACTTTTTTTATTTTACTTTCATCTATATATGTTTTATCTATATTATATGCATCTATAATATCTTGTTTCAATTTTGAATATGCACTTTCTTCAACAGTACCATACATTATTAAAATATATTTTCCGCTTTCTAATTCTACATATGTATCAGGGGTTCCTTTAGTAGTTTTACTTGAAGCAATTTTACTACCTAATCTAGTAATATTAGTAAACTTATATTTTCTATATAAATATTCATCCATTATTTGTTGAAAGTTTCCACCATTTAATCTCATTATCGCTTGTTGTATTTTATCTATCTTTACCATAATATTCTCCTTTTTTGATTTGCTATATAGTATTATTTAAATAAAATATATAAAGCAAAATAATTCTGTAATTATAATTGCAGATATTATTTTGCTTTTCTTTAGTATGTTTTTATAGCATGTATCATAAATTTCTTACTGATTAATCTTATTTTAAATTTTAAACATCTTCCATATTTTGTCCCATTAATCTATAATACCTTTTAGTAGCTTCTTTATCTAATGCTATATTCGCCATCGTTAAAGCCCATTTACTATTTATAGTTGAATCTACTGGAATTCTAGACTCTATAGTTTTTTGCAACAATAATGTTAATGGTTCTCCAATTGCTCTTTTATAGTTAAATCCTAATAATTGCATTATAGTAAGTGTCTCTACTGATAATAATGACTTTATTTGCTCTAAATCGTTAACTTTATCTTGAGGAATAAACTTACTAAAAACAGGTAGTAAATTATTGGTAATATATTCAATATCTTTTTCAGTAATTTTTTGTGATGTTAATTCCTGTTCATATGCCTGAGCTATTCTTTGAATTTCTATTTTATCATTTAATAAATTTTGTATAATTTCCTCTAGTTCATTAATTGTTTCCTTATCATTTTTCTTAGCTTTACTTGTTTTTATTTTATCCGCTATATAAGTTGCTGTATTTCTAGCAGATATTTCAATTAAATTAGAAGCTAATTTTACAATTACTTCGTTATTGTCCATAAATATACCTCCTATTTTATGTTTTTATTATTAATAAACTTTATCATTAAAATAATTTACAAATTCCTTATTACTCATTCGTTTTGCTTTTATCTCATTTGCTATATACAACAATGTAGCAATTGTCATTGCATTTCCATAAATATCCGTAAAAATAGTTATACGTTGAAGTTTTTCTTCAATATTTCCAATAAATTTACCTGAGACAAAAGAAAAATAAAATTGCTTAATATCACTATTAAAATTATTCCACCATTCATTTGGATTACGTTCTTTTTCTCTTTTATTATTTTCTTCGACATATCTAATCATTTCATCAACTTGAGCAATAGGCAAATTATACCCGTTAGAATATGCTTTTGTATCAATTATAACACCATAATTTTCATCTTCGTTTTCTGTATATATTATTCCATCTGGTTTTCTTGAACCGCCCAAATGTAATCCATTATAATTGCATTCATTAGTCAATAATTCTATAGTTTTCATTTCAAATAATCTATTTTGATTACTGTCATATGCTAAATCAACTAATGATAAATACTCATGAGAAAGAACATCTAGTTTTTCTCTTAAAGTATCTTTTTCTATAGTAAATTCTGACTTTTCACTATTTTCTATTATTGGAATAATAAAATCGTTTATTTCATCATTCAAATAATATTTTTCATTTATTCTTTCAATATTAATTCCTATATTTATAAGTCCATCTATATCATCCTTTACTACAGTATATAATTCAGAAATGGCTTGTAATTCTAATCTATCTTTTATTTCTTCTAATGTTAATCCATTTTTACTCTCAACTAAATTTTTTATTATTAAAGCTCTTCTAGTTCTTATGTAATTTCTATCTGCTCCTTTCGTTGCAAGCATTTCCCAAGATATATTTTTACTTATTCTTTTATATTTACTCCTACCATTAATTTTATTTAACGCTCTAATACCTTTTGCGGTAATCATATAAGATTGCCCAATTTTTTCTTTATATTTACTTCCCCCAATTTTAATTTCAACTTCTTTTGATACTTGTGTTAACAAACCTAGTTTAGATAGCCATTTTGCAATCATTCTAGCATATTTGTCAGAAGAACCTTCTGTATCTGTTCTCAATTTATTCTTTTCTTTTGTATCTTCTGTTGTTGCTAAAGTCATTATTAAAACATCTTGAGGTATACTAGTAAAACCATCCTCACCAATAAATCCTAAATCTTTTCCTAATTCAAATTTTGTTTTTACACTTCCGTCTGATAATAATTTTAATATTCTAACTGCTGGTGGATAGCTCAAAAGTGCATTTTCTAATATTTCCTTACATTCTTCTGTTGACTTTGCTCTAGTTAAATTAAGTCCTTCTGTTGTAATTTCGAATGTATCATCATAATAATTATATTTTATAAAGCCTAAGGCTTGAGCCCACCTCACAAAATTATCTGCAGGCCAATCACTAATAAAATCTCTTACTTGTCCTTTTACAGTAGCTTGTACAATTCCATTGCATCTAGCACTAGATCTAGGTGTAAAAGAAGTTCCTACTAAATCCGCATATTTTATTCTTAATGAATCACTTTTCAATACTTCTAGAAAATGATTTCTCCCATCTCTTTCTTCTATTAGTTGCTCTATTTTACCATTTATTAACTCCTTGTATGTTTCCGATTCGTTATCGAATATTGATACAACCTTAATTAAAGATTCAAAATCACTAGGGTCTTGTACCCAGCCAAAAGTTCTAAAATTTCGATTCTCCATTTTTCTCAATTCTATCACTTCTAATTCCTCCTTTAATAATTTACTATTAATACCTCAATACTTTTATCTCTTTTTGTATTATAACTTGAATTAGAATAATCACTTGTTAAATAAATAACTTTATATTTTTTACTCCATTCTTTAAGTAGCTTATTCTCTTTTCCTTTGTGCTCAATAACATTTGATAAGGCAAATTTTATATGTTTATCATTTAGATTATCTAGCATATCATATAACTTTAATTCTTCTTCTTCTTTCCAATCTTTGAATCCTCTATTGCCATCATTATATGAACCTGTAGTTATAAGATATGGTGGATCACAATATACAAAATCCTTATCTGTTAAATCTTCCAAATTCAATTTGTCAAATTGTTCAGAAGAAAATTCAATATTCATATTTTTTAATTTTTCTGTAAATAATATTAAATTATTTCTCATATTTTCTGAAAACTGACTTCTATTTCTTCCAAAAGGATTATTGTATTCTTTGTCATTATTAAATCTAAATTGATAATTAAATGAATAACAAGACAAGGTATATAAATCTATTGGATTTTTTGTTTTATTATAGTATACTCTAAATTTTTTAAAACCATCTTCATTTTCCTTTGATAGTCCATATTCATCTATTCTATTTTGAATATGCCCTAATACATTATTTATTGGCTCTTTATATAATTCTTTATATAAATCAATTATAAAAGAATTAATATCATTACAGATTGTCTTCTTACTATCTACATTTATCCCAACATTAAATCCTCCTGAAAACATATCTACAAATGTATTTATCTCTTTAGGAAAATATTCTAATAGCTGTGGTAATAGTTTATATTTACCTCCAACATAATTTAAAGGGCTCTTTAAAAATTTTCTTCTAGAAACAACATCTGTACTATATTCATATTTTTCACTTTCTTCATTTACCATCATTAAATCAGTAATAGGAATTTTAAAATATATTTTCTCTTTTTGCAATTTACTTGTCTTAGATATATAAAATAAATATTCATAATGTATATCTAATTTTTTTGTAAGTTTATTTTGATATTGTTTATATGGTATTTCATACAATTTATAAGTTTCTTTATTCCCATACTTCTTTAAAATAGTTTCAATGTCATTTTTGCTTAATAACCCATCTTGATTATAGCTTACTATTATATGTTTAAATTTAGCATTTTTTATTAATTCTTCCATTTCTGAATAAACTTTATTTTTTATACAATAATTTGACTTTTCTGAATTGTATTCTCTTATTCCTGTTTTCCCCTTAATTTCAGGATTATCGTATCTTGCTATAGTTTCTAATAAATGATAATTTGGTAGATATTGTCTTTCATTATATGGAGGATCTAAGTATAAAATATCTCCACTTATTTCCTGTATTAAATCATTAGAATTCTTGTTATAACATTGATTTTTTACATTATTGTCTATGACGTTTAATCTAATCATTTCAAACTTTTTAAAAGCTCTTTTATCCCATTGTTTTAAATATGCTCCATATGTACCTGTAATATTAGAAACAAATGGTACTCCCTCTATTAATGCTGCAAGCAAATAGTAATATTCATTTTTATTTATTAACTCTTTGTTTCTCCACTCTTCTATTTTATTACGAATAAAATCAATTCTTAGAGCATTTTCAGGTGTTAAATACATTCTTTCACATTTTTTATTTGGTGAGTAATTTTCATATATAAATTTATTAAACTTTTCTTGTTTTATATCTATATTTTCTAAATAATCAAATACATCATGTATATTTAATCTATCCTCCAGCTTTTTAAAACTTGGTATTTCATTATTTTCTATTGTTCCTTTTTGTAGAACATAAGAAAAATAAAGTAAATCATTAGATATAATTTTATATCTGTTTTTAAAGAAACGTGCAACAGATGCTGTACCTGAAAATATGTCACAAAATACTTTTTCTGTGCCATCGCAATTTTCTTTAATAACTTGAGCAATATCATTTAATAAATTTGTCTTATTTCCTATAAATCTCATAATTTCCTCCATTGCATCCTAAAACATCCTTATTCTATACTAAATTGTAATTTTTTACAATATATTTAAACAAAAAAATAAATTTTTCTATATTCATATTTATTCAACTTAAAAGACTAGGTTAACTTCAAAATAGTTAATCCTAGTCTTTTTCTTTAAATATATATAATTTCCTTAAATACAATCTCTTCCGCTTCATTTTTAAAGTTATTCATCATGCCTACCCAATAAAGCATATCCGTATTTTTCATATCTTCTGTTAGATTACTTTTTTCCTTTAATTGATTTATTATTTGCTCCACTCTAGCTTGTGCTGTTTCTTGGATTTCTTTTAAATGTTTATTCAAAGTTCCATCAACTAGCATTATTGAATATTCTGCTTTTTTATGCTCTTTTAAATAATTTAATCTCATTCTACCATATTTATTTAATATTATTTTTTCTTGTTTTGTAATAGTCAAATTAGGAATATAATAATCTCCTACTAAAGTATATTCTATTCCTGTTCTTTCATCTATTTTTGTTTTTGGTAATTTATCATTCATAACATTTTTCCTCCTTAATTCAAATTATAATCATTCTTATTTTTCCCTTTTTTAGCCTGTATTTCGTTTAGTTCATCTTTAATTAGTATCTTTCTTCTTGGATTTTTTACTATTTCTGCATCATTATCATCAAATATTCCGCTTCTTACTAAATCTTCTGCAACTATTGTATAATTTCTTTTTTCTTCTGGAATGTTCTCAAATTTTTCATCCATTATTTTTATTTGAAATCTTTTAATTACTCTTCTCCAAAAGTCTTTAAATTTACTTAATTCAGTTTTAACTCTATCTAATGCCAACTCTAATTTATTAATTTTTTTATTTTTAAATTCAATTTCTTCTTTTAAATTAGCAATAATAGTATCTTTCTCGTTATTACTATAATATAATTTATCTCTATCATTTACTAAGTCTTTATAATTCTGTTCAATATTATCAATAATAACATTTAGATTATTTACACCTTTTATACTTCTAGTAGTATCTTCTACTTCTTTAGCATAATTTTTAATTTTTTCAACATCTTCATTTGAAATTTGCTTATTATTCTTATTAAATGTTGATGGTTTTAAATTATCTAATATATTATTTATTTCTTCTGTCTTATAAT
>CALXUW010000041.1 GCA_944391795.1 uncultured Clostridia bacterium | reverse complement strand
TGATAGTCTTACAAATGGACTGTCAAAGTGCATGTCTGCTATGTGTATAAATTTCATTAGTTTTCTTCCTTTCTTTTTTTGCTTTATTTATTTTATTATATATGATTAATTTTTTCAAGGGTATTTTCACGAAAATATTTTTGCTATATTTTTAATATTGTTCTTTTTATAGAAGTATAATTAAATTTATCATAGGGTACTTTATATAACGAAAAACTTAAATATCAAAAATTAAGTGACGTACATAAAATTAAAGTAAGGGAGGAAAATAAAAAAAGAAAAGGTTACTCACCTTTTCTTTTTTTATGTTTATTATATATCTTTCTTATATTTCACTTTAATTATAAGAATTTCATAATTTTTAAATTGATATATCTTATAGTGCTTTAACTACAAAAAACTCTCTTATATAAGAGAGTTATGTATTATCATCTATTGGACCAAATAATTCATCAAACTTAGCTTCCAATTCTTTTTGTAAATCATATTCATCTTCATCTTGTGGAAGTATTGGTGCTTCTTCCTGCAAACTATTTAGATCTAATGTATCTATTTGGGTTTTGTTTTTAATATCAGCATTTTCTTTAACATTATTATTTAATTGATTTGTAATGTTATTGTTATTTTCTTCTTTTTGCACATTGTTAATTGGTTCGTCATCAAATAAATCATCTAAAGAATCTACCTTCAAATTGTCAACTACTTTTTCATCTTTTTCTTCTACATAAGGATTATATGGGTTATATTTTCTCCAAACTCCTCTATCTATTTCTCCTATGTCATTATGACTTATTTCACACGCAGCCATTTTTTTAGCCATTGGATGTTTAAAGTAATAGAATTTTTTTGCTTTTACTGGTTTTATTCCTTTTTCATAAATTATACATTCGTCATTATCCATTCTTCTTAATTCGTCTGGTGTCATTAGTGCTCTTGCCATTACTTGGTCTGATACACTTTTTCCAGTTTTCCAGTTTTGCCTGTCTCTGTTTACGGAAATAGAGTCTCTTTCAATTGTCTTTTCTCCTAGTGCTTTTGAAAAATATTCTACTGTTTTATATGAGTTACTTCCTAAAAATACGTGTGTATCACAGTTACCCATTATTGTTTCATATGATTTTTCATATACTGCTTCTAATTGGTCTATGTTTTGTAATATAACACTAAATGATATTTTTCTACTTCTTGATGTTGATATTTTTTTATCAAAGTCTGGTATTTTTCCTATGTTTGCAAACTCGTCTAATATGAAAAATGTTTGTTCTTTTAATGAACCTCCATTTTGATCTGCGTAGTCATATAGTTGTTGAATCATTTGTGAGAAGAATATTGTTAATAAAAAGTCATATGCTGTATGTGTATCTGATGATATTACATATACTGCTGTCTTTTTATTTCCTATTTGCTCAAAATCTATTGTATCTGTTGAGGTTAATTCTGCTATTTCTTTTGAATCGAATTTACCTAATTTTGATTGTAGTGAGCTTAGGATTGAACCATATGTTTTTTCTGGTGCTATTTCAATAGATTTGTAGTACATTCTTGCTGGGTGGTCATATGGTAATTGACTAATTAATTCTGTAAGTAAGTTACTACCTCCATTAGCATTTGCTGCTCTTACTAGTTCTGCGCAACTTGCTAAGTTTTGTTCCTCTTCTGGTCTTGTTGCTATTAAATAATATATTAGGGCTTTTAATAGCATTTCTGCCATATCATCCCAGTATGGATCTGAACTACCACTTTCAGACTTTTGCCCTTTTACTATGGTATTTGCTATAACGTCTACATCTAATTCTGATGAGATGTGCATTAATGGGTTATATCCATCACTACATTGTGGTCTTACTAGGTTTAATACTTTTATTTCATAACCATTTTGTTTTAAATATCCTGCTGTCCTATCATATAGTTCTCCTTTTGGATCTGTAAATACGTATGAACCAAGCATTTGATATGCATTTGGAATTGAATATGATGCAGATTTACCAGAACCTGAACCGTCCAACTACCAAAACATTTACGTTTCCTCTTTTATCAACTGGTAAGTAGTTATCTTCTGCAAGTATTATTCCTTTATTTTTGTTTAGTATTTTGTATTGTTCTCCTCTTTGAGACCAGTCACTTGAACCATGTTCTATATCTGTAAATTCATTTTTAGGTGCTGATCTTACAAATCCTATAAAGAAAAATATTGCATAAAATATTGTTACTACTAATAATGTTGAAAAATATGTTCCACTTGCTTCACTTGAGAAAATATTTCCTAAAGTTCCAAATGGATTAGAAATAGATGTTCCAAATGTTGTAATAAATACTTGTAAATTTATTTCACCTTCTAATCCGTGCCATATGTGAACTATATGCAAAAGGCGCAACTAATACTATGGCGATAAATAACCATAGTATTGCAAATATTATAAAATTTTTTCTATTTCTTTTTATAGCTCCTTGAATTTTGTAATTCATTTTATTCACCTACTCTTTTGTAATAGTAATCTATTTAGATATTTCTTCTTTATCTTTTTTACCTTTTTCACCTTTTCCATTTGCTATTAATGGAATTTCTAAATTTAATTCATTATTAAATAGATATTTAAATGTCTTTTCTGGTGGCCAAACCATATCTACTTCTTTTTTACTCATATATAACTTCCTCCCTAATCTGTAAATGCTGGGCTTCCGCCTAACAAATTAAGTTTACCATTTTCCTCTCTTATTTCAAATACGAAATATGATTTATATGGCTTTAATTTACACTTTCCTTTTACTTCATTAGTTTTTTCATCAAAATAAAGTTTTGGTTTGATTTCTTCTGTGGTTTCTGGATCTATTATTGAAATAGGTCTTTTTAGGTTTGGTGTATAATTAACATCTATATATTCTCCTTCTTTTTCTGGATATATAGTGTTAAATTTAAATGGCATTGGTTTTTTTGATATTTTTACTTTGTCTTCTTCTAATATTCCATTATTTATTACTACTTTGTCTTTAGCAAAAGATAGAATAACTATTTGTTCTCCTTCTTTTTCTAGGTTTTCTACATAAAAAGTTTTCTTATTTAGATTTCCTACTATTTCTTCTGAGTGTTCTAGTCTTTCTATTGTGTATTTTGGGTAGTCTTCTAAATATTCTTTTTTAGTTTTATTTACTTGGTATATTACTGTTTTTACTCCTTCTGGATCTGTTATACTAAAGTGTTTACCTTGCATAATGTCCATTTTTTTTTACACCTCATTTCTATGTTTTTTTTACAATCCATAGCTTGTCATTTGTTACATAACCACTTTTAATTATAACTAAAAACGAACTTTTTGTCAATATATAGTTTATGTAAATTACGTTTTTTTATCAGCTTCTTGGATTAAAAGTTGATATTTGATTTAATTTTTCAAAAATTTCTTTTTCTTCTTTTGTTAGTTTTTTTGGAACCATTACTTTGACTTCTGCAATTAAGTCTCCTCTTTTTCCATCTACATTTTTATAACCTTTGCCTGGTATTTTCAATTTTTCTCCTGTTTGAATGCCTTGTGGTACATATACTTTTGTTTCATCATCTATTGTTTCTAAATTAGCTCTTGTGCCTAGGGCCGCTTCCCATGGCGTTAGTAATAAATCTGTGTATATGTCATCACCTTTTAATTTGAATTTGTTATCATTTTCTATGTTTATTTCAATGAATAAATCTCCATTTTTTCCACCATTTTTTCCTTCTTTTCCTTGGCCTATTAGTCTAATTTTTTCTCCGCTTCTTATTCCTTTTGGTATTGTTATTGTTATATTTTTAGTTTTTCCATCATTATTTCTTAGAGAAATTTTTTTGCTAACACCATAAAAAGCATCTTGGATGCTTGTGTTTATTTTTGTTTCTATATTTTCCCCTCTTATTGGGCTTGCTTCTTTTTTATTTGTTATTTTTTCAATATTTCCTAGGAACATATTTAAAATTGCACCTTTTTCACCTTTGCCAACAAAAGCTCTTTGGCCTTTAGAAAATTTTGAATTCCATATTCTATCATATTTTCTTTTTGATGCTGGTGTAGATAATACTCTATATGCTTCATTTATATCTTTTATTTTTTCTTCTGCTAATTTATCTCCTACGTTTAAATCTGGATGATATTTTTTAGCAGCTTGTCTATATGCTACTTTTATTTCATCTATTGATACATGACTTGTTTCTAAATCTAATATTTTATAATAGTTTTTAAAGACCATTTTTAACATCCTCCTATAGATTAGGTAAAACTATTATATCATAAATATAAAAAAAATCCATAGTTTTTATGGATTTTTATTTGTGCTATTTTTTTAGTATATTTATAATTATTATTTACTTCTTATTTTCTAATCCTAATGTAACAAGCTTACTTAATAACTCCTTATAACTTATACCGCTTGCCTCGAAAAGTTTAGGATACATGCTTATACTTGTAAAACCAGGCATAGTATTTATTTCATTTATATATACTTTGTTTGTGTTTTCTTCTACAAAAAAGTCTACACGTGATAGCCCTTTTCCATCTATTGCTTTGAATGCTTTTATGGCTTTTACTTTTATTTCTTCTGCAACATCTTTTGGCAAATTAGCAGGTATCATTGTTCTTGACTCTTGATTTTTATATTTTGCATCATATGTATAAAATTCTTCTGCAGGTTTTATTTCTCCTACACAAGATGCAATTACTTCTTCATTT
>CALXUW010000040.1 GCA_944391795.1 uncultured Clostridia bacterium | reverse complement strand
CTAATTTTCTGTTTGTAGCCAATTTTTTTCACCTTCCTTTAACTTAAATTATTCTATTTATGCGTTTGATTTTCATTTTTCGTTTATTACTCATCCTCTTTTGCAAAATCTAATCCTAATGAATGTAGTTTTGCTGTTACTTCATCAAATGATTTTTTTCCTAAATTTCTTACTTTTAGCATGTCTGATTCTGATTTGTTTGTTAAATCTTCTACTGTTGCTATTCCTGCTCTTTTTAGGCAATTAAATGATCTTACAGATAGTTCTAATTCTTCTATTGACATTTCTAAAACTTTTTCTTTTTTAGATTCTTCTTTTTCTACCATTACTTGAGTATTTTTTGTAGCTTCAGACAAATCTATAAATAATTCTAAATGTCCTGTCATTACTTTTGCAGCTAAACTTAGAGCTTCATGAGCTTTTAAGCTTCCATCTGTCCATACTTCTATTACTAATTTATCATAATCAACCATTTGTCCTACTCTAGTATTTTCTACTTGGTAGTTTACTTTTTTTACTGGTGTATATATTGAATCTATTGGTAATACAGATATGTCTTGATTTGGCTTTTTGTTTTTCTCTGATGAATTATATCCTCTTCCTCTATCTGCTGTCATTTCCATTTTTAGGTTTCCACCTTCAGATACTGTGGCTATATGTAATTCTGGGTTTAATATTTCTACTGTTCCATCTGTTATTATGTCTGCTGCTGTTACTTCGCCTTCTCCTTTGAAGTCTACTCTTAAGATTTTTTCTTCGTTTCCGTCGAATTTTAATCTTACATTTTTTAAGTTTACTATGATTTCTGGTACATCTTCTACTACATTTGGAATAGTTGAAAATTCATGTAAAACTCCGTCTATTCTTACACTTGTTATACTACATCCTGGAAGTGATGAAAGTAATATTCTTCTTAGAGAATTTCCTATTGTTACTCCATAACCTCTTTCTAGTGGTTCACATACAAATTTTGCATAGTTTTTGCTATCATTTACTTCTAGACATTCAATATTTGGCTTTTCAAATTCTATCATTTTTACCTCCTAATATTCGAGAATATATTTCTCAAACTTAATTTCCTAAGTTTATTTAGCAGAATTATTATTTTGAGTAAAGCTCTACTATTAAATGTTCTTCTACTGGAATATCAATATCTTCTCTAGTTGCTAATCTAATTACTTTTCCACTTAAATTTTGAGAATCTCTTTCAAGCCATGCTGGAACTGGTCTTTTACTTGATTCTTCCACATTTAATTTTATTGTAGAATTATCTTTTTTATTTTCTCTTATAGTTATTACATCTCCTGGTTTTACTAGGTAAGATGGTATATTTACTTTTCTACCATTTACTTCAAATTGTGCATGGTTTACAAATTGTCTTGCTTGTGCTCTTGATGTTCCAAATCCTAATCTGTAAACTACATTGTCTAATCTGCTTTCTAATATTTGTAATAAGTTTTCACCTGTTACACCTTTTTTATTAGAAGCCATTTCAAAGTATTTTCTAAATTGTTTTTCTCCAACTCCATAATATACTTTTGTTTTTTGTTTTTCTCTTAATTGAGTTCCGTATTCAGAAAGTTTTGCTCTTTTTTGTCCGTGTTGTCCTGGTGCATAGTTTCTTCTTGATATACTACATTTATCTGTATAGCATCTTTCACCTTTTAAGAACAATTTTTGTCCTTCTCTACGGCATCTGCGACATTGTTCGTCTTTATATCTTGCCATTTTTTTACTCCTTTCTTTTAATTCGTAGGAACATTTACTTTTGATTACTCTTAAGGAATAATTAGTTTTGTTCCTTTGTTTATGTTACCTATTTGATTTTTTTAATACTTTTTAAATTTAAATTTTGTTTTTAATTTTTTTATTTAAATATTTTTTTATTTTTATACTCTACGTCTTTTTGGTGGTCTACAACCATTGTGTGGTATTGGTGTTACATCTTTTATTGCACTTATTTCAAGACCTGCTGTTTGAAGTGCTCTTATTGCTGCTTCTCTACCAGCTCCTGGTCCTTTAACAAATACTTCTACAGACTTTAATCCATGTTCCATAGCTGCTTTTGCTGCTGTTTCTGCAACTTGACCTGCTGCAAATGGTGTGCTTTTTTTAGAACCTTTAAATCCAAGTCCTCCTGCACTTCCCCAAGATATGCTATTTCCTTGTGTGTCTGTTATTGTAACTATTGTATTATTAAAACTAGAATGAATATGTGCTGCACCTTTTTCGATGTTTTTTCTATTTCTTCTAGCAACTTTTTTTGTTGTTACATTTTTAGCCATTTTGCTTTATTCCTCCTCTATTCAAAATTTTTATTTTAATTCTGAATTTGAAAGTTTCCCTTCAACTTTTATTTTTTTATTTTATTATTTTTTACCTGCTAATTTTCTAGGACCTTTTCTTGTTCTAGCATTTGTTTTTGTTCTTTGTCCTCTTACTGGAAGACCTTTTCTATGTCTTAGTCCTCTGTAGCATCCTATTTCTGTAAGTCTTTTTATGTTTAGAGCTACTTCTCTTCTTAAGTCTCCTTCTACTGTGTATGAGTCATCAATTACTTTTCTTATACTATTTACTTGTTCATCTGTTAAATCTTTAATTCTAGTGTCTGGATTTATTCCAGCTTTTTCAAGAATTTTTCTAGAACTTGATACTCCTATTCCATAAATATAAGTAAGTCCTATTTCAACTCTTTTTTCCTTAGGTAAATCTACTCCTGCTATACGAGCCATATTTTTTTGCACCTCCAAAATTAATTGTTTTATTTCTTGTCCTAAACTTGTTTTAAAGGTGAAATGCTTAACTGGTGTTTACCCCAGTTACTTTAAAAGGTTTAAGACATATATATAAACACAAATTTGATCATAACCTTAATTTTAAGGTTTTCAGCCGCAACCAAAATTTGTGTTATTAACATTTTTTTCTATCCTTGTCTTTGTTTGTGTTTAGGGTTTTCACAAATAACTCTAATTACACCTTTTCTTTTTATTACTTTGCATTTATCGCATATTTTTTTTACTGATGGTCTTACCTTCATTTTTTGCACCTCCTTAATTAATATCAAGGGACATTTTTCTTTTTTTAGGTATATCCTCTAGGGATGAAAAATATCCCTTACCTTTATTAATCAATGATTACCCTTGTTTTATTTTTACTATTTTGCTCTCCATGTGATTCTTCCTCTTGTTAAGTCATATGGTGAAAGTTCTACTTTTACTTTGTCTCCTGGTAAAATTTTTATGTAGTTCATTCTTAATTTTCCTGAAATATGTGCTAATATTTGATGCCCATTTTCAAGTTCAACTTTGAAATTAGTATTTGGTAATACTTCTACAACTGTTCCTTCTACCTCTATAACATCCTCTTTTGACACTTTTTTCTACCTCCTATAAAGAGCTTTTTTATGTTTATTACTTCTTTTGCAATATAATAACTATTGTATTATACATCATTTTTAAAGCATTGTCAATATTTCTGGCTCTTTTTTAGTAATTAAAATTGTATTTTCATAATGTGCAGATAAACTTCCGGTCTTCTGTTATAATTGTCCAACCGTCTGGCATTTCTAAGATGTTGGGTTTTCCTTGTATTACCATTGGTTCTATTGCTAAAGTCATTCCTGGTTCTAGTCTTATTCCTCTTCCTGCTTTTCCGTAGTTTGGTATTCCTGGATCTTCATGCATAGATGTTCCTATTCCATGTCCTTGAAATTCTCTTACTACAGAGTATCCTTGGCTTTGTACATATTCTCCTATTGCATGACTTATGTCTCCTATTCTGTTTCCTGGTTTTGCATATTTTATTCCTTCAAAAAATGCTTGCTTTGTTACTTCTACTAGTCTTTTTGCTTCTTTAGAAACTTGACCTATCATAAATGTTCTTGCTGCATCTCCATTGTATCCGATTTTTTAAAGCAACTGTATCTATGCTTACTAAATCTCCTTCTTTTATAACTCTATTTTTAGAAGGTATACCATGAATTACTTCATCGTTAATTGATATACATGTTGCTGCTGGATATGGTGGAACTCCTTTTATTCCTATTTCATATCCTTTTTCAGCAGGAATTGCACCTAAAGCACGCATTGTTTTTTCTGCTATTTGATCAATTTGCCATGTTGTCATTCCTGGTTTTATTTGTTTTTCTATTTCTTTATATGTTAAAGCTACTACTTTGCAAGCTTCTTTCATTAATTCTATTTCTCTTTTTGATTTTATTGTTACCAATTATTCTTCGTCTCCTTTAAAAGAAAAATTTATTTGTTTTTTAACTTTTCTACTAGTTCTTTAGCTACATCTTGACCTAATTTATTTATTGTTTTACTTACCATTGTTGAATATAAATTTCCCTTTTTTTCATAATATTCTACTAATGGACTTGTTACTTCAAAATAGTTTTCAAGTCTTGCTTCAACTGTTTCTACATTGTCATCTTTTCTTTTAATTAGCTCGCTTCCACATTTATCACATATTCCCTCTTTTTTAGGTGGGTTTAATACTATATTATATATTGTTTTGCAGTCTTGGTTTGAACATACTCTTCTATTTACTATTCTTTCGATTATTTCTTCTTTTGGAGTTGTTAAGTTAACTACTATGTCTACTTTTTTACCTTTGCTTTCTAATATTTTGTCTAGTTCTTCGGCTTGTTTTACTGTTCTTGGGAATCCATCTAAGATTATTCCATTTTCTACATCTTTTTCGTCTAATCTATTTTTTACTATATCTATTGTTACATCATCTGGTACTAGTTTGCCTTTTGAAATATAACTTTCTGCTAATTTTCCTAGTTTAGTTCCTTCTTTCATATTTTTTCTAAAAATGTCTCCTGTTGATACTTGTGGAATATTTAATTTTTCTTTTAATATCCCTGCTACAGTTCCTTTTCCTGTTCCTGGTGCTCCTAACATTATTATTACCATTTTTAATACCACTTCCTAACTTAAAATTCTTAGATTATATATAATAATCTTTATTATATATACTAACTTAAATCTAATATATATAATAAAAATTATCAAAAGTAGGGCATAAAGGACGAAAAAATACAATATCCTAAATTTTAGTAGGCATTTTTTACGTCCTCTCCTCTTTTTCCTACATTTTTTTATTTTATTCTAAAAATCCTTTATAATGTCTCATTGCTAATCGAGATTCTAATTGTTGTACTGTTTCTAATGCAACACCTACAACGATTAATATTGATGTACCACCAAATGCGATATTTAAATTTGTAAATCTTAAAAGCATTGGTAATATTGCAATTACAGCTAAGAATAAACCACCAAACCATGTTAATTTTGAAATTATTGATGATAAATATTCAGTTGTTGGTTTTCCTGCTCTTATTCCCGGTATAAATCCACCATTTTTCTTTATATTGTTTGATACTTCTGCTGGATTAAATGTAGCATAAGTATAGAAAAATGTAAATCCTACAATTAGTAATAAGTAAACAATTGCATTTGCTATAGAATAGCCTATACCTACATTTGATGTTGATGTAGCAATTGAGAAATTATATAGTCCTGCTAAGAAACCAGTTTGACTTGCTATATCTGGTACAAATATTTGTATTATCATAGCTGGAAATGTCATGAAACTACTTGCAAAAATTACTGGCATTACACCTGCCATTGCAAGTTTTAATGGTATATGTGTGCTTTGTGCTCCTACCATTTTTCTTCCTACTACTTTTTTAGAGTATTGTACAGGTACTCTTCTTTCAGCTTGTTGTACAAATACAACACCTGCAACTAATATTAAGGCTCCTATTATAATAGCAATTGATGTTAGTAAGCCTTGAGTACTAAATCCTGTTTCAGGCATAATTAGGCTCCAAATTGTTGTTATTCCACTTGGAAGTCCTGAAATAATACCTATAAATATTAGTAATGATATTCCATTTCCTATTCCTTTGCTTGTTATTTGTTCTCCTAGCCACATAAGTATTGATGTTCCTGCAACTAGTCCGAGTTACTACTAAAGCTCCAGTTAAGAAAGAACTATCAACAAATATTCCTGTTGATTTATATGACAAATAGATTCCTATTCCTTCTATTAATGCTAAAACTATTGTTAGCAATTTTGTATATCTATTTATTTTTTTACGTCCTTCTTCTCCACCTTCTTTAGTTAGTCTTTCTAAAGATGGTATAATCATTGCTAATAATTGTATAACGATTGAAGCTGTGATGTATGGACTAATTGACATTGCAAAAACTGAGAATCTTGAAAAAGCTCCTCCAGATATCATATCAATTAATCCTGCTATACCATTTGTGTTTGACATAGCATCATTTAATGCTATAGTGTCAACACCTGGTACTGTTATAAAACATCCAAATCTAAATACTACTATTAATAGTAATGTATATAATAGTCTTTTTCTTACATCTGGTGTTTTTATTGCATTCATTATTGTTTTAAACAACTAAATCACCTCAGCCTTTCCGCCTAAAGCTTCAATTTCTTCTTTTGCTTTTGCAGTAAATCTTTTGGCTTTTACATTTAATTTTTTATCTAATTTTCCTGTTGCTAAAATAACGATACCGTCATTTATTTTTCCGATAATTCCTTCTTCTAATAGACTTTCAGCTGTAACATCTGTTTTTGTTGATTTATTTAACATTTTGAATGTTACTTCTGTATAGTTTTTACTATGTATGTTATTAAATCCTCTTTTTGGTAATCTTCTATATAATGGTGTTTGACCTCCTTCAAAGCCTCTTCTTACACCTCCGCCAGATCTTGCTTTTTGTCCTTTATGACCTCTACCTGCAGTCTTTCCATTTCCTGATGCAATTCCACGTCCTACTCTATTTCTTTTTACTTTTTTTACTGCTGGTTTTAAATCGTTTAGTTTCATTAACCTTTTGCACCTCCTTAATACTTTTAGAATATTTTATATTCTCTTAAACTTAAGTTTATTTTTAAAGTATTTCTTCTACTTTTTTACCTCTTTTTTTAGCTACTTGTTCAGCTGTTTGCATTGCTTTTAATCCTTCTATTGTAGCATATACTACGTTTCTTGGATTGTTTGTTCCTATAACTTTTGTTCTTATATTTCTATATCCTGCAAGTTCTATTACTGGTGTTACACTTCCTCCTGCTATAATTCCAGTACCAACAGCTGCTGGTTTTAACATAACTTTTGCACTTCCAAAAGTTCCTGTATATTCATGAGGTACTGTTGTGTCAACAACTGGTACTTCAACTAAATTCTTTTTAGCTTCTTGAATTGCTTTTTTTATTGCATCTGGAACTTCAGCTGCTTTTCCATTTCCTACGCCTACATGACCGTTTTCGTCTCCAACTACTACTACAGCACTAAATCTAAAAGTTCTACCACCTTTAACAACTTTAGCAACTCTATTAATAGCTACAACTTTTTCTTTTAATTCATTTTTTTCTTCCATAGGTTTTTATATTTCCCTCCTTTTTGTTTTTACTAAAATTTAAGTCCGCCTTCTCTTGCAGCTTCTGCTAACTCTTTTACAACACCATGATATATATATCCACCACGGTCAAAAACTACTGTTTCTATTTTTTTATCAAGAGCTCTTGAAGCAATTAATGCACCTACTTCTTTGGCAGCTTCTTTGTTTGCATGTTTTGTTTTTACTTCTTTGTCTAATGTTGATGCTTGAGCAAGAGTTTTTCCAGCTACGTCATCTATAATTTGTACATATAGATTGCTATTACTTCTATATACACATAGTCTTGGTCTTTCTGGTGTTCCAGATATTTTTCTTCTTACTCTTAGATGTCTTCTTGTTCTTTGCATTTTTCTATTTTGCTTTTTAACCATTTTTTCTTCTCCTTTCTTTTATAAGGTTTTATTTAAGGCTAAATTTTATTATTTACCTGTTTTTCCAACTTTACGTCTAATAACTTCATCAGCATATTTAATACCTTTACCTCTATATACTTCTGGTGGTCTTTTTGTTCTTATAACTGCTGCTGTTTGACCAACTAATTCTTTGTCTATTCCTTTTACTATAATTGTATTTGGGTTTGGAACATCAAAAGAAATTCCTGCTGGTGCTTCAAATATAACTGGGTGTGAATATCCTAATGTTAGATTTAAGTTGTTTCCTTGTTTTACAACTCTGTAACCTACACCATTTATTTGTAATTCTTTGCTATATTCCTTAGTTACACCAGTTATCATGTTATTTATTAAAGTTCTTGTTAAACCATGTAGACTTTTGTTAAATGGTTCGTCATCTTTTCTTGAAACTTTAACTATATTTTCATTTACTTCTACGGAAATGTTGTTATGTACTTCTTTTTCTAAAGTTCCTTTTGGTCCTGTTACAGTAACTTTTTTACCATCTACTTTGACTTGTACACCTTCTGGCACTGTAATAGATTTATTTCCTATTCTTGACATTTTAGGCTTTCCTCCTTCTTATCATTTTTATTTTACTTTAACTTTACTTTTTTATTTTTAAGTAGCTTATTTTTATTACCATACATAAGCTAAAACTTCTCCACCTACACCTAAAGTTCTTGCTTCTTTATCTGTTTTTAGTCCTTTTGATGTAGAAATTATTGCAATTCCTAATCCATTTAATACTTTTGGTAATTCGTCTTTAGAAGCATATACTCTTAGTCCTGGTTTACTTATTCTTTTTAGCCCATCTATTACTCTTGTTCCTTTTTCATCGTATTTTAGAGTAATTCTTATAATTCCTTGGCTATCTTCTTTTATTTCTTCAAATGATTTTATATATCCTTCTTTAAATAATATTTCAGCGATTTCTCTTTTTATATTTGATGCTGGAATATCAACTGTTTTATGTTTTGAACTATTTGCATTTCTTATTCTTGTTAACATATCTGCAATTGGATCTGTAATGTTCATTTATTACTTACCTCCTTTTTTATTAATTTTACCAACTTGCTTTTTTTACTCCTGGGATTTCTCCTTTATGAGCTAATTCTCTAAAACATACACGGCATATACCATATTTTCTAATATAGCTATGAGGTCTACCACATAGTTTACATCTATTGTATTCTCTAGTTTTGTATTTTTGTGGTCTAGCTTGTTTTACTTTCATTGATTTTTTAGCCATAGTCTAAACTCCTTTCCTTTGACTAATTAATTTCTAAAAGGCATTCCCATTAAACTTAGTAACTCTTTTGCTTCTTCGTCAGTTTTAGCAGTAGTTACAAATATAATATCCATACCTCTTAATTTATCTACTTTATCATATTCGATTTCAGGGAATATTAATTGTTCTTTAACACCCATAGAATAATTTCCTCTACCATCGAAAGAATTATTTGAAACTCCTCTAAAATCTCTTACTCTTGGAAGTGCTACATTGAATAGTTTGTAAGCAAAATCATACATTTTATCTGATCTTAATGTTACTTTACATCCAATATTTGCACCTTCTCTTAGTTTAAATGCTGCAATTGATTTTTTTGCTTTTGTTACTACTGGTCTTTGACCTGTTATTTGCATTAAATCATTCATTGCATTTTCTAATGCTTTAGGGTTTTCTTTTAAATCTCCTAAACCAATATTTATTACAATTTTGTCAAGTTTTGGTACTTGCATAACTGATTTGTATTCAAATTTTTTCATTAATGCTGGGATTACTTCTTTTTCGTAATGTTCTCTTAGTTTTTCCATTTGTTGTTAATCCTCCTTCCTTTCTTCTTTCAATCTAAATTAATATATTTTTTAGTGTTTTTTTATTTTAATTTAGCTCCGCATTTTTTACAAACACGTACTTTTTCATCTTTTTCTACACTATAACCAACTTTTGTAGTTTTTCCACATTTTGGGCATACTACATTTACTTTTGAAACTGGAATAGCAACTTCTACTGGTATAATTCCACTTTCGTCTCCTTGTTTTCTTGCTTTAACGTGTTTTTTTCTTACGTTAACGCCTTTAACTACGACTTTATCAAGTTTTGGTATTACTTCTAAAACTTCTCCTGTTTTACCTTTATCGTTTCCTGATAAAACTTGAACATTATCGCCTTTTTTTATTCTCATTAGAGTTTTCCCTCCTTATAACATTTTACTTTTTTATTTTGGGTTTATAAAACTTCTGGAGCTAGAGATAAAATTTTCATATAATCTTTTTCTCTTAACTCTCTTGCAACTGGCCCAAAGATACGTGTTCCTCTTGGTGTTCCGTCTTCTTTTATTATTACAGCTGCATTTTCATCGAATTTTATATATGAACCATCTGCTCTTCTTAGTCCTCTTTTAGATCTTACTATAACAGCTTTTACAACATCACCTTTTTTAACAACGCCACCTGGTGTTGCTGATTTAACTGAAGCAACTATGACATCACCAATGTTAGATGTTTTTCTAAAAGAACCACCTAAACATCTTATACACATAATTTCTTTAGCTCCTGTGTTGTCTGCTACTTTTAATCTTGTTTGTTGTTGTATCATTTTATGGTTACTCCTTTCTTATTTTTTCGTTTATTTTATAATTGCTTTTTCCAAAATTTCTACTACTCTCCATCTTTTATCTTTTGATAGAGGTCTAGTTTCCATTACTTTTACTTTATCTCCTATTTGGCAACTATTTTCTTCATCATGAGCTTTTAATTTATAAGTTCTTTTTACAGTTTTCCCATAAACACCATGGCTAACACTAGTTTCAACTGCTACTACTACAGTTTTGTCCATTTTGTTTGATTTAACTGTTCCAACCATAACCTTACGAAGATTTCTTTTCTCCATTTAGATTTCTCCTTTCTTACTAAAATAGCTACTATTTATGCTTTTTTACTATCAGCTATCTTTCTTTCTGTTAAAATTGTATTTATTCTAGCTATATCTTTTTTTACTTCTTTGATTTTCATTGGATTATCTAGTCCATTTGTAGCTAAACTAAATTTTAATTTGAATAATTCTGTTTTTAGTTCACCTAATTCTTTTTCTAGATCTGGTGAAGACATTTCTCTTATTTTATTTATCTTCATCATTCTCACCTACCTCTTTTACAGTTTCTTTTTTTATGATTTTTGTTTTATTAGGTAGTTTGTTCATTGCTAAACGAAGAGCTTCTTTTGCTAATTCTTCTGATACTCCTCCTATTTCAAACATTACTCTTCCTGGTTTTACTACTGCAACATAGTATTCTGGAGCACCTTTTCCTTTACCCATACGAGTTCCTATTGGTTTAGATGTTATTGGTTTGTCTGGAAATATTTTTATCCAAACCTTTCCACCTCTTTTTATATAACGAGTCATAGCAATACGAGCTGCTTCTATTTGGTTACCTGTGATTAAACCAGCAGTTACTGCTTGAATTCCATATTCACCATCTGTAACTTTAGTTCCTCTTGTTGCCTTTCCTCTCATTCTACCTTTTTGCATTTTTCTGAATTTTGATCTTTTTGGCATTAATGGCATTATTTGTCTCCTCCTTCCACTTTTCTTTCTGGAAGAACTTCTCCTTTATATATCCAAACTTTTACACCGATTTTTCCATATGTTGTATTTGCTTCTGCAAATCCATAATCAATATCTGCTCTTAAAGTTTGTAGTGGTATATTTCCTTCTTTGTAGAATTCAGTTCTTGCCATATCAGCTCCACCTAATCTACCAGATACTGAAGTTTTTATACCTAGAGCACCTGCTTTTAAAGCTTTTTGCATACATTGTTTCATAGCTCTTCTAAATGAAATTCTTCTTTCTAATTGTCCTGCAATGTTTTCTGCAACTAGTTGTGCATCTGTATCAATATTTTTTACTTCTACTATATTTAAATTAGCATCTTTTCCTATTAATTTTACTAATTCATTTTTTATAGTTTCTACACCTGCTCCACCTTTTCCTATTACTATTCCTGGTTTTGCTGTGTATAAATTTACTTTAACTAATTTAGCTGTTCTTTCGATTTCTATTTTAGAAATTCCAGCTAAGTATAATTTTTTCTTTAAAAACTTACGAATTTTTTGGTCTTCTATTAAATAATCTGCAAAGTTTTTAGAATCTGCATACCATTTAGAGTTCCAATCTTTAATTATACCAACTCTTACACCTGTTGGATGTACTTTTTGTCCCATTTTTCTAAATTTTCCTCCTTTACTTATTATTCTTTTTCTTTTAACACGATTGTTATATGACTTGTTCTTTTTCTTATTCTAACTGCTGAACCTTTGGCAGCTGGTCTTATTCTTTTTAATGTTGGTCCTTGGTTTGCATAAATTTCAGCAACATATAAATTTTCATGTTTCATTTCATGATTATTTTCAGCATTTGCTATTGCTGATTTTAGTAATTTTTCAATAATTTCTGATGATGCTTTTGGAGTAAATTTTACAATTGCTAAAGCTTCATCTACATCTTTTCCCCTGATTAAATCTGCAACTATTTTTACTTTTCTAGCAGATATTCTTGCGAATTTAAGGGTAGCTCTTGCTTCGTTTTTTACAGTTGTTTGTTGCTCTTGCACTTTTTTTCCCTCCTTATTTTTAGCTTAAGAATTTAAGCCTTATTTATAAAGAAAATCTAATTCTTTATTATAAAATAACCTTTATTTTTATACGGTTTTATTCTTATTTAGTTGTTGTTTTCTTATCTCCTGAATGACCTTTAAAAGTTCTTGTAGGAGCAAATTCACCTAATTTGTGACCAATCATTTCTTCTGCTATATAGATTGGAACATGTTTTCTTCCATCATGTACAGCTATTGTATGGCCAACCATTTGTGGGTATATTGTTGAAGCTCTTGACCATGTTTTTAATACTTCTTTTTTTCCTGTTTCGTTCATAGCTTCTATTCTTTTTAATAATTCAGGTGCAACATATGGTTTTTTCTTGCTTGATCTTGACATTTAAAATTTTCCTCCTTTCAAGAAAATTTTTTATATACTTTAATATTTTATTTTCTTCTCTTAACAATAAATTTGTTAGATAATTTCTTTTTATTTCTTGTTTTGTATCCAAGTGCTGGTTTACCCCAAGGTGTTAATGGTCCTGCGTGTCCTACTGGAGCTCTACCTTCACCACCACCGTGTGGGTGATCTACTGGGTTCATAACAGATCCTCTAACTGTAGGTCTTATACCCATATGTCTTTTTCTTCCAGCTTTTCCTATATTTACGTTTTCATGATCACTGTTTCCTAGTACACCAATAGTAGCTCTACAAGTTGATAAAATTAGTCTCATTTCTCCAGAAGGTAATCTTACATGTGCATATTTTCCTTCTTTTGCCATTAATTGTGCACTTTGTCCTGCTGCTTTAACTAATTTTCCACCTTGTTTTGGATTTAATTCTATATTGTGAATTAAAGTACCAACTGGTATTGAGCTAATTGGCATACTGTTTCCTGGTTTTATATCTACATTTTCTCCTGAAATTACTTTATCTCCATTTGTTAATCCTTGTGGTGCTAGAATATATGCTTTTTCTCCATCTTCATATTGAATTAAAGCAATATTACTGCTACGGTTTGGATCATATTCAATACCTAGTACTGTTGCTTGCATGTTATCTTTGTTTCTTTTAAAATCTATAATTCTATATTTTTGTCTGTTTCCACCACCTTGGTGTCTTACTGTTATTCTACCATATGAGTTTCTTCCTGCATTTTTCTTTTTCTTTGCAAGTAATGATTTTTCAGGAGTTTTCTTTGTTATTTCTGAAAAGTCAGAAACTGTCATATTTCTTCTTGATGGTGTATATGCTTTAAAATGTTTCATTCCCATTTTTTATTCTCTCCTATTCTTTTTTCATATTTAATGGATTCTTTTCCTGCTCCATTTACAGATATTCTTTATTTTCCGGGTGCTTTCCCGATAATTTAAATTATATTTTAGGCTCCCATAAATTCATCGATTGAATCTTTGAATTTTTTAGTTACTTTTGTTTCTTTTCCACCTTTAGCTAAGTATGTAGCTTCTCCTGGGTTTGTATCTATTGTAACTATAGCTTTTTTCCAGTCAGGTGTTTTTCCTACATGGTAACCTACTCTTTTTTTCTTTCCATCTACATTTATTGTATTTACTTTTAATACTTTTACTTCAAAAAGTTTTTCTATAGCTCTTGCTATATCAACTTTTGTAGCTTTTTTGTTTACTTTGAAAGTGTATTTACCTTCTTGTAACCCATCATTACTTTTTTCAGTAACAACTGGGGCAATTATTATTTCTTCTGGCTTCATTTTAAGCGTACACCTCCTCTAATTTTTTAACAGTATCTACTGGTAAAATTAGATTTGTATATTTTAATAAATCAAATACATTAATGTTGTTTACAAGTATTGTTTTAACTCCTTCTATATTTCTAGATGACATTAAAACATTTTTATTACTTTGAGGAAGTATTATTAAAGTTTTTCCTGAAACTTTTAAATCTCCTAAAGCTTTTACCATTGTTTTTGTTTTGATTTCTTTTAATTCTAATTTGTCAACTACTGTTAATTCTTTTTCTAATACTTTAGAACTTAATATTGATCTTATTGCTAATCTCTTTTCTTTTTTATTAACTCTATATTTATATGAACGAGGTTTTGGTCCTAATGCTATACCACCTTTAATCCATTGTGGAGCTCTTATAGAACCTTGTCTTGCTCTACCTGTTCCTTTTTGTCTCCATGG
>CALXUW010000039.1 GCA_944391795.1 uncultured Clostridia bacterium | reverse complement strand
TATTTTCTATTTTAGTAAATGTTTTTTGGCTAATTCTATTAGTATAATAAGCCTCTTTTACTTTATTAAAAAATTCATTTTTGTCTTTTGAGATTAATTTTAGATAATCACTTTGAGATTTAGATGGCAAAGAACCATTTTCATATCTATTAATAGTCATTTTACCAAAGTCTAAAATAGCAGTTAATTCTCTTTGAGAAATATCATAGCGGTCTCGCAAATCTTTTATTTCAGATGGAGTAATGATATTTTTGACTTCTCTATATTTGCTATAAATTCTTTTTAGATTTTCATCTTCAATGTTATTAATTATTAATTCATTTTTGCACTTTTTACAAATTGGTACATTTTCTTCTACATTAACGTTAACGCCTTTGTATTCCTTAAAAATTCTTTTGTCAATATAATATTCTTGCTCACTATTACAATAAGGGCAATAATGTTTCATGATATTTGCACCTCCTAAATAAAATTACCATACTCATGAATAGATATACATATTACTACAGTATTATTAGCTAATCTGATTTTTATATACAATTTGATGCTTTGAAAGGTAGGAGTGAAAATCCATATTTCACCTTCAAAACCTGCATCATCTTCTTCAGGTCCTCTATAATAATCATCCACTTCTAGATTTAATATAATATCCTTTATATCATTAGTTAATAAACCATATTCAAGCATAAAATTTCTATTCTTATCTCTATTTACGATTATAAATTTATCTCCATTTTTATCTTTTGTTACAAGTTCTTTAATAATTGTAAGTTTTTGTCTAACTATTTGTTGTTTTATACTTTCCATGATGCTCCTCCTTTGTCAACAAAAGCGCCTCTTTTTGATGGCAATTTTATTATAAAACTTTTTTAAAAAAAAGTCAATAGAAAATAAAAATTTTAATGATTTAGTGATGTTTTACATCATGAGATAGACTACTGTTATTAATTTATTTTTCCATCCAAGTTCTTTATGAGTCCTAATATCTAAAACATGAAAAATAATTGTATTCATAACAATTTTATGATATAAATAAAATAAATTTAAAAGATAAGGAGAATTTAAATGATAAAAATCAGACAAGAAAATAAAAACGATTATCAAGAAGTATATAATCTTATAAAAACAGCATTTAAAACTGCTAAGCATAGTGACGGCAATGAACAAGATTTAGTTGTAAATTTAAGAAAAAGTAATAATTTTATTCCAGAATTATCTTTAGTAGCTAAAAAAGATGATGAAATTATAGGATATATTTTATTTACAAAAATAAAAATAGGAGAACATGAAGAATTGGCTTTAGCACCGCTTGGAGTATTACCTAAATATCAAAAGCAAGGAGTTGGAAGTATGCTTATAAAAGAAGGGCATAGGATAGCCAAAAACTTAAAATATCATTATTCAGTAGTTTTAGGTGATCCAAAGTATTATTCTAAATTTGGATATAGTTTAGCTAGCAAATATGGAGTAAAACCACCTTTTGATGTACCAGATGAAAATTTCATGATTGCAAAATTAAATGATACAGAAGTAGAGATAAAAGGGATTGTTGAATATGCAAAAGAATTTGGGGTATAAAAAATAGAGTTTATGTGTATATTTGCGACAAATTTAAATAATATCTAAAAAAATTTTTCCCTATAATTATTTCCCCAAATCACCATAGAATCCAAAATTGGTTTTAAACTTAATCCTGTAACAGTTAAAGAATATTCAACCCTTGGAGGTACTTCTGGATAAACTTTTCTTTTAACAAGTCCAGAGGCCTACATTTCGCGTAATTTATTAGTTAAAACTTTTTGAGTAACATTATTTAATGACTTTTTTAATTCACCAAATCTTTTAGTACCGGTAAGTAAATCTCTTATAATTAAAATCTTCCATTTATCTCCAATTAGTCCAACAGTTAATTCTACAGGACAAGCAGGTAACTCTTTTTTTATACTCATATTAATCAACTCCAATAAAATTATAACAAAAAAACTTATAAATTGTAAAGGCAAAAAACGTAGATATCAATAAAAGTGTCCTTCAGGAAACTATATTACAAAAAAGTGCCTACTTAACAAACAAATAAAAAAAGAGTATAATGAAGATGCAAACAAAATAATAGAAGATTAAGGAGAGAAAAATGATAATAAACACAGGTTGTAGAACAGATATACCAGCATTTTATTCAAAATGGTTAATAAATAGGATAAGAAGCGGATATGTAATGGTAAGAAATCCATATAATCCAAAACAAGTTACCAAATACACTCTAAACCCAAATGTAGTAGACTGTCTAGCATTTTGTACAAAAAATCCAGAGCCTATATTAAAATATTTAGATGAATTAAATAAATATAGACAATTTTGGTTTGTTACAATAACACCCTATAAAAAAGATATAGAACCAAATGTACCAGATAAGGAAAAAGTAATAGAAAGTTTCAAAAAACTATCAAAATATGTAGGAATAAATTCTATTGCTTGGAGATATGATCCGATTTTTATAAACAATGAATTTACTGTTAGCAAACATATAGAAAGTTTTAAAAAAATCGCCGAAATGCTAAAAGGGTATACAAAAGACTGTACTATTAGTTTTTTAGATTTATACGAAAAAGTAAAAAGAAATGCACCAGATATAAAGCCACCTTCAAAAAAAGAGCAAATAGAAATTGCAAAAGCATTTGTTAAAATAGGTAAAGAAAATGATATAACAATTCACGGATGCTGGGAAGGAAACTTTTTATCAGAATATGGAGTTGATTGTAAAGGATGTATGAGTCAAGAAATTGTAGAAAAAAGTATTGGAACTACTTTAAATCCGCCAAAGAAAAAGAATATTAGAGAAGGGTGCAATTGTTTAATGGGAAATGATATAGGTTCTTATGATAGTTGTGGACATTTATGTAAATATTGTTATGCAAATAGTAATAAAAGATTAGTTAAAGAAAATATGAAAAAACATATTGAAACTTCTCCATTTTTAATAGGAAAAGAAGAGCCTGGGGATAAAGTAACAGAAGCAAAGCAAAAATCTTGGATAATAGATGATGGACAAATAAGTTTTATATAAAACAAATCAAATTTGGCAGAAAGTGTCTGCCAAATAATGTTTTTATATAAACATAAATTTTTTAAAGTTTTCCATAATTTTTATCAATATGTATAATAATATCTTTTAGAATCTCTTTATCTTTTTGAGAAAGTGCATTAATATAAGTAATTAAATTAGAATCTAAAGTATCTTCTTTAAAAGTCAAAAGTTCCTTAAATAAATAATTAGGTGAAATTTCTAAAAAATTGCATAAATTCAATAATGTAGTAAGACTTCCAATATTTCTGCCATTTTCTATGTTTCTTAATAAATCAATAGAAATATTTATATTTTCTGAAACATAATCTTGAGTATATTTTTTAGATAACCTAACTTGTTTAATTTTGCTTCCAATAATGTTTAAAATATCTTCACTGGTAATTAACAAAAATAACACCTACTTTCTTTCTAATATTAATATAATAACATTGCTAAAAGTTATGTCAAAGTGAATAATATTAATTAAAAAACAGAAAAAAACAAAAAATATAAAAAAACACAGTAATATTATTCACTCTTTTTTGACAAAAAATTCAAAATAAATTTTCAAAAAACTATTGACTAAAAAAAATAGTTAATGTAAAATGATTTAAGAAAAGGTAATTTATACAATTAAATTTAAGAGGAGGAAAAAAAACATATGAAAAAATTATTACAAAAAGACACAAAAGGAATAACATTGATAGCGCTAGTAATAACAATAATAGTGTTATTAATCTTAGCAGGAGTAAGTATAGCAATGTTAACAGGAGAAAATGGACTATTAACCCAAGCTGAAGATGCAAAAAAAGAAACAGAAAGTTCAGGAATAGAAGAAGAAGTAAAAATAGCATATGCAGGAATACAACCAGATGCAATAATAGAAGGTTG
>CALXUW010000038.1 GCA_944391795.1 uncultured Clostridia bacterium | reverse complement strand
ATAATTTTTATTAAATGACGAATGTGCCGCGAAGTAGACGTACACCTTTTTAGCTTTAAATAAGTGAGGAAGCGTGAATAAATGTAACGAGAGGCTCGCTTATTTAAAGGTTAAAAGGTGTCGTCTACGAAGCAAACCGAGGAATTTAATAAAAATTATCATATTATCCCCATGACCTTTAATCACACAAGTACCAATGGTTTTAGCCAATCCCCCAAAAGGAAAGAAGTGTCCCAGACTGGTCAAAATGTCCAATTGGGAAACGTCCCAAATTGCCCCTAATTGCCCCAAATTGTCACTAGTTTTTTATGATTATTTTTTCGTCTTTTACTCCTATTTTTGTTAGTTTATTTTTTTGTAAATTTCCATCTAAGATTTCTTCTGCTAATTTATCTTCTAGTGTACTTTGTATTGTCCTTCTAAGTGGTCTTGCTCCAAAAGCTTTATCTATTCCTTTTTTAGCAATTAGTTCTTTTACTTCTGGTTCTATTTCGATTTTTATTTTTTGTGTTTCTAGTCTTTTTGTTACTTCTTTTAACATTATATCTATTATTTTATCTATTTCATTATCTGTTAATTTATGGAATACTATTATTTCATCTATACGGTTTATAAATTCTGGTCTTAGTTCTCTTTTTAATTCTTCCATAACTTCTTTTTTGGTTTGTTCATATTCTTTTGCTTCTTTCTCATTTTCTTTACTGTCTTGGCTAAAGCCTAGCAATTTTTTGTCTGTTATTAATCTTGCTCCAATGTTAGATGTCATTATTATTACTGTGTTTTTAAAGTTTACAGTTCTTCCTCCGTGCATCTGTTAGTCTTCCGTCTTCTAGTATTTGTAGTAATATATTCATTACGTCTCCGATGGGCTTTTTCTATTTCGTCGAAAAGGATTACTGAATATGGTTTTCTTCTTATTTTTTCTGTTAGTTGTCCTCCTTCGTCAAATCCAACATATCCTGGAGGTGAACCAATTAATTTTGCTACTGAATGTGGTTCCATATATTCTGACATATCTATTCTTATCATTGCATCTTCATCTCCAAATAGAGCTTCTGCTAGTGCTTTTGATAGTTCTGTTTTTCCTACTCCTGTTGGTCCTAAGAATAGAAATGAACCTATTGGTCTTTTTGGGTCTTTTAGACCTACTCTACTTCTTCTTATTGCTTTTGCTACTGCTTCTACCGCTTCATCTTGTCCTATTACTCTTTCATGTAGGGTTTTTTCTAGATTTTTTAGTTTTTCATTTTCATCTTGTGTTATCTTTTTTACTGGTATTTTTGTCCAACTTGCTATTACTTCTGCTATGTTATCTTGAGTTATATTTATTATTTGTTTTGTGTTTTTATTTTTCCACTTTTTTTGTTCTTTTTCGTATTTTTCTTTTAGTTCTCTTTCTTTATCTCTTAGACTTGCTGCCTTTTCAAACTTTTGTGTTTTTACTGCTTCTTCTTTATTTTTAGTTACTTCTTCAATTTGTTCTTCTAATTGTTTTAAACTATCTGGCTCTGTATAGGTTTTTAATTTTGCACGTGATGCAGCTTCATCTATTAGGTCAATTGCTTTATCTGGTAAAAATCTATCATTTATATATCTTGCTCCCATGTTTACTGCTGCTTCTATTGCTTCATCTGTTATTTTTACTCCATGATGTGCTTCATATTTGTCTCTTATTCCTTTTAATATTTTTATAGCATCTTCTAAACTTGGTTCACTTACTGTTACTGGACTAAATCTTCTTTCTAATGCTGCATCTTTTTCTATATATTTTCTGTATTCATTTAGGGTTGTTGCTCCTACTAGTTGTATTTCTCCTCTTGCAAGTAGTGGTTTTAAGATATTAGCTGCATCTATTGCTCCTTCTGCTGCTCCTGCTCCTACTATTGTGTGTATTTCATCTATAAATAAAATTACATCTCCTGCTTTTTTTACTTCTTCTAGTGCTTTTTTTATTCTTTCTTCAAAGTCTCCTCTATATTTTGCTCCTGCAACCATCCCTGAGATATCAACTGATACTAGTCTTTTATTTTTTAATATTTCTGGTACATCTCCTGCTACTATTTTTTGTGCTAATCCTTCAACTACTGCTGTTTTTCCTACACCCGGCTCTCCTATTAAACAAGGATTGTTTTTGGTTCTTCTAGATAAGATTTGTATTACTCTTTCTATTTCTTCTTTTCTTCCTATTATTGGGTCTAATTTACCTTCTTTGGCTTTTTTGCTTAAGTCTTCTCCAAATTGATTTAGGGTTGGAGTTTGGTTATAACTTCCATTGTTTTTATTTGATTTTGTAGTCTTTTCTTCTCCTAAAAAATCTTCTCCTTCGTTTATAACTTTTATTATTTCATTATATAATCTTGGGATATTAACATTTAATTCTAGTAAAATTCTTGAAGCTATTGCATCTCCTTCTCTTAATATTCCTATTAACAAGTGTTCTGTTCCTATGTAGTCATATCCTAATTTCCTTGCTTCTATAAAAGCATTTTCTATAACTCTTTTGGTTCTTGGTGTAAATCCTAGAGTTCCTTCTATTGGTTCTTCTTTTCCTATTAACTCTATGATTTCATCTATTATTTTATCTGGTGTTACTTCTTGATTTTCTAGGACTTTTGATGCTACACCATTTCCTTCTTTTGCTAGACCATATAATATATGTTCTGTTCCTATGTAATTATGGCCTAATTCTAATGCTACTTCATTTGCATATTCAATTGCTTTTTTAGCTCTGTTTGTAAATTTATACATCATAGATATCACCTTTCTTTCTTATTTTTTTATTTTTATTCGTTTACAATGTCTTTTATTATTTTAGCTCTTGCAACATCTCTATCTAAATAATCTAATTTGCTTCCTAGGTATTTTTGTAAATTAGCATTTTTAGTTAATAAATATATTTTTTGAACTTTTAAATCTGTTAGTTCATTTAAAATTCCTAAATCTGTTCCTAATTTTATATTTGATAATAAACTTTGCATTTCTTTTGTAGATATTTTTTTACAATTAGTTAAAATTCCATAGCTTCTATATACCATATCTTCTAATTCTAGTTGATTTTTAATTAATATTTTTCTTGCTATTCTTTCTTGTTCTATTATTTTTTCTGATATTGCTTTTATATTTTCTATTATTTCTTTTTCAGTTATTCCTAATGTTTGATTATTTGATATTTGATACATGTCTTGTATATTTTCTTCTGCTATGCTGTTTGTTAAACTTTTTACATTTATTCCAAATCTGCTTATTGCATCTAAAAGTTTTTTGGCATTTCCTGTTTTAGAAAGGGCTGGCAAATGTAAAATAACTGATGCTTTTAAGGCTGTTCCTACATTATTGGGACATGCGGTTAAATATCCATATTTTTGGTTAGTTGCATATTGTAAATTTTCTTCTATTTTTTCATCTATTTCAATTGCTAGGTTTAATGTGTTTTCTAAATCTAGTCCGGAGTTAAATACTTGTATTTTTAAGTGATCTTCTCCTCCTATCATTATGCATATATTTTCATCATCATTTATTAATATACTTCCTAAATTATCTTTTGCAAACTCTTTAGAGATTAAGTTTTTTTCTACTAAACTTAAGTTTGTAATATTGTCCATATTTTTTAGTTTAAAAAATTTTAATCCATATCCTAAATTATATAAAATTTCTTTTATTTTGTTTTCTAAATTTTCTATTTCTTGCTCGGTTTTTAAATTAAATTTAAATTCTCTTAAATTTCTTGCAAGTCTAATTCTTGTGCTTTTTACAACATCTGAATTTTGTGTACTTTGTAAATACCAGTTCATTTATTTTTTTATCCTCCTTTTTTAATTAATAGAGGGCCTTTAAGAATTTTTTATTCTTTTAAAGCCCATTTTTTGTTGCATTTATGAGATCTTTTTTATTTCGTCTCTTATTTTTGCTGCATCTTCATATCTTTCATCTTTTATTGCTTTTTTTAGTTCTTCTTGTAATTCTTCTAGTTGATTTTTGGTTGTTTTTTGTTCTTCTTTATTTGTATTTTGAATAGATTTTTCATTTTTTGTATTTTTTCCATCTATTTTCTTATCTATTTTATTGTCAATAACTTTTCCTAGTCTTCCTACATGTTTATTGCTTCCTTGAATTTTTTTAATTATATTATCTAATTTTTCATCAAATACATTATAACAATTACCACATCCTAGTTTTCCTGTATTTATTATATCTTTAAATGTGTATCCACAATTATCACATTTTAGAGTTTTTGCTTGATTTAGTAATGGCATAAATTCTGGAGTTGCAAAATCTTCTATAAATTCCCCTAAAAAATTTGTAAAATTTATTGGCATACTTAAATCTAAATTGTTTATTCCTAATTTTTGACTACATTCTTCACATAAATTTAATTCTTTTGTTTTTCCATTTATATTTTCCCAGTATCTTATGTTGGCTTCATTTTTTCCACAGTTATCACATAACATTTTTAATTCCTCCTTTACTTTTTTTAATTATAGATTTAATAACATGTTTTTTAAAATTCTTGCTCTTACACTGTCTTTTATTTCTTTTGGAAGTCTTAGTACATTATCATTTGTTGCTACTTTTAAAAGTTTTGCTTCTTTTTTGTCAATTATATTGTATGTTAGGAAATCACTAATTAATATATCTACTTCATTTGATGTTATTTCATTTCCTATGTTATTTATAATATGCATTATATAGTCTTCTTTTTGGCTATTTAGTTTTTTTATTGTTATATGGCCACCGCCTCCTCTTTTGCTTTCTACGTAATATCCTTGAGAAGGTTTAAATCTTGTTGATATTACATAATTTATTTGAGAAGGTACACAATTAAAGTGTTCTGCTAGTTCATTTCTTTGTATTTCTATTTTTTCATTGTCATTAAATAATTCTTTTATGAATTTTTCTATTATATCTGACATTCTCATTTTTTTCACCTCTTTATGGATAATGTTTTCATAGTTTATTTTTATAGATTACTTTACACTATCTGGTCTCCGTTTTGTCTTTGACTTTCTTTGACCTACATTATATATTATACTTCCTTTTTTTATTTTTACAATATCATTTTTTGACCTTATTTGACCTTTATTTAGTTTCAATATTGTCTTTTCTTTATATATCTTCTTTTTTCTTATTTTTTCTCTATTTTTTGCTTTTCTTCTTTTTTTGTTATATTTTCTAATTTTTTAGCTTTTTCTTTTTGTTCTGGTAATGATATCCATGCAAAATATGATGATATAAATTCACCATATTTTGTTGCATCTTCTCCTACTTCTACTTTATGATCTTGTTCTTTGTTTTCTTTTTTATTTTCTTTCATAATATACCTACCTTTATATTTTATATATTATAGGTATGTACATTTTTTTATATTTTTATTCAATTTTTTTTGATTTTAAATAAATTCTTCCCATACAATATTTGCTAAATTTAATCCTTTGTTTGTTAGTTTTATTGTATCTAAATCTATTGTTATTAATCCTTCATCTACTAATTTTTTTAGTTCGTTTCTAAATAGATATAAAGGATTTTCTATATATTTTTCTTTGAATTTACTAATACTTACACCTTGTATTTTTCTAAGTCCTAATAACATATATTCCTTTTTTCTATCTTCTAATGTTTGCTCTTCTTCTATATTTTTTATTTTTTGAAAATTTGTTGTTTCTATGTATTCTTTTAAATTATTGGTGTTTCCATATCTTATTCCATTTATGTATGAATGAGCAGCTAATCCTAAACCTATATATTCTTTTTGTTCCCAACAATTTAAGTTATGTTTTGACTCTTTTCTAGGTTTTGCAAAGTTTGATATTTCATAATGATTATATCCTAATAATTCTAAGGAGTTTTTTACATACCAATACATTTTTCTTTCTAAATCTTCATCTGGAAGTTCTAGTATTTTTTGGTCCAATAATTGTTCTATTTTTGTTCCTTCTTCTACTATTAACGAATAAATGCTTACATGATTTGGGTTTAGTCTTTTTATTTCTTGAATGGCATTTTTTAGGTCTTTTATTGTTTGGTTTGGCAATCCTATTATTAAGTCTATATTAATATTTTCAAACCCTATTTTTTTTGCCATATTATATGTGGTTAAAAAATCTTGATAGTTATGAATTCTTCCTATTTCTTTTAAAAGATTATCATTTGTACTTTGAAGTCCTATACTTAATCTGTTTATTCCAGATTCTTTATATTGTTTTAATTTTTCTTCTTTAGCAGTTCCAGGGTTTACTTCTATTGTTATTTCTATATCTTGGAATTTTGTTTTATTATTTTTTAATTGTTCTTTTAAAATATCTAATATATCTTTTATATGTTCTTTTTCTAAAATTGAAGGAGTTCCACCTCCTATATAAATTGTTGTAACATTATAATCATTTTGATAAATATTTTTTTCATTAATGATTTCTTCTTTTAATTTTTCTATATATTTATTCATTCTTTCAACTGTATCTACATATGATACAAAATCACAGTAGTAACATTTTTGTTTGCAAAATGGTATGTGTATATATATTCCTAATTCTTTGTTATCGTTCATTTTTCCTCCCACTTTGAATCGTTTGTTATTTTCCTTTTGCTATTTCTATTATTTTTTTTAATCTGTAATTTACTCCAGATTTTCCTACTGGATTTTTTAGTTTTTTTCCTAATTCAATTAAAGACATATCTGGATTTTCTATTCTTAAATTTGCTATTTCTTTTAGTTTTTCGTCTAATTTGTTATATTTTCCTGTTTCTTTTAGTTTTTTTATTGCTGCTATTTGCTCTATTGATGCATTTATTGTTTTAGTTATATTTGCTGTTTTACAATTAGCTATTCTATTTACTTTTCCTCTCATTTCTCTTTTTATTCTTATGTCTTCAAATTTCATAACTGCTTTATTTGCGCCTATTAAGGCTAAGAATTTTGAAATCTCTTCTCCTTCTTTTATATATATGTAGAATTTATTTTGTGTTTCCATATTTTTTACTTTAATTCCTAGTTTGTCTAGTATTTTAGTAAGTTCTTGTTGATTTTCTTCGTTTGATAGTTCTATTTCTAAATGATATTTTTTCTTAGGATCATTTATAGAACCTGAACCTAAAAAACTTCCTCTAATTAAGGCTTTTTGGTATTCTTGGTTTTTACTTAATTCTTTTATATATATTTGGTTTTCTTCGTATTTTACAAAGTTTATTTTTTTCTTTTTTAGAGTTATTACAAAATTTTTTCCGAATAATATCTATTTTATGATCTAAATTTAAATTAGTTAATAATTTTGAAAATCTATTTATATTATAGTCATTTTCTGTTGTATATTTAATATTTTCTCCTGTAATGGTAGTATTTGCTGATATTAAATATCCTATTAGTTCATTTTCTACTTTTTCTTTATTTACTAGACTGCTATTTTTGTTTAATTCTTGTTTTATGTCTGATGAAAATGACAATTTAATCACCTACCTTTGTTATAATTATTCTATCATTTCCACATAAGTCTTTTTTGCAATATGTATTTATATATTTTTCTTCTTTTTCTATTAGATTCATTACTTCTTCTTTTTGATTATATCCTATCTCTAAGCATAAGTATCCATTATATTTTAAAAATTCATATCCTTTATTAATAATTTTTTTATAAAAATCTAATCCGTCATCTCCTCCATCTAATGCTATTATTGGTTCTCTTTGTACTTCTTTATCCAAAGTTTTTATGGTTTTTCGTTTTATGTATGGTGGATTTGATACTATAATATCATATTTTTCTTTATTTAAATTATTAAATAGATCTGATTCTATAAATGTTATTTGGTCTTGTACTTCATTATTTTTTGCATTTGTTTTTGCTATATTTAGTGCTTTTTTGCTTATATCTACTGCTGTTATTTCACCGGTTTTTAATATATTTTGCAAGCGAAATAGCAATTGCACCACTTCCTGTGCATAAATCTAATATTTTTTTTGCATTTATTTTTTTTGATATTTTAATTACTTCTTCTACTAAAATCTCAGTATCAGGTCTTGGAATTAATACATTTTCATTTACATAGAAATTCATTTTCATAAATTCTTGTTGGTGTGTAATATGTTGAAGTGGTATTCCATTTATTATTTTTTGTATTGCATTAAAATACTGTTCTTTTTCAAGCTTTGTAATTTCTTGGTTATCATATACTAGTAAATAATTTCTTGGTTTTTTTAGTATGTATTGCATTAATAATCTTGATTTCATTTTTGGATTTTCTATATTGTTTACTTTTAATTCTATCATTCCTTTTGATAAAGCTTCTTTTATTTTCATATTCACACCTTCTTTCATCTATATTTTATTATATTTTTATTTACTTTACAATCTTTTTTTGTTTTATAGTTAAAAAAGTTAACAAGTTATGATTCTCAGCTAAAATAGGATTACCTTGGGGATGTTATTTATATAAAATTTATGCAATGACGAGTGCGATAGGAGTAAATAAAGCCATTCTTAATATAAAATAAATGAGGAAGCGTGAAGCCATGTAACGAGAGGCTCGTTTATTTTATATTTAGAAGGGCTTTATTTACGTATTGAGCCGAGGAATGGAATAAATTTTATATAAATAACATCCCCAAGGTAAGCCTATTTTAGGTGTGAATCATAACTTGTTAACTTTTTTAACATTCCTAGAAAAATTGAATATTTCTTTAATTTGCATAAAAATACAAGTTTTATCAAAAAAAGATATATTTTGACAAAACTTGTAAAAATTTTAATCTATATTTATATTATCCTTCTTCAAAAAATTTTTTAAAGTCTTCTTCATTTATTTTTTCTTTTTCCAATAGACTTAAAGCTATCTTATCTAATTTATCTCTGTGCTCATTTAATAATGTTAAAGCATCATTATATGCTGTATCTATTAATCTTTTTACTTCTTGTCCTATTTTATCTCCTATATTTTCGCCAAACATTTGAATTTCATATGGTTCTTTTCCTTGAAAATCTATTGGTCCTAAGGTATCACTCATACCATATTTTGTTACCATGTCTCTTGCGATTTTTGTTGCAACTTCAATGTCATTACTTGCTCCTGTTGATATATCATCTAGCACTAGTTTTTCTGCTGCTCTTCCTCCAAGTAAAGCTATTAGTTTTTCTTGCATTTCTGTTTTTGATATATAGTATTTGTCTTCATCTGTTTTGTACATTGTGTAGCCTCCTGCTACCCCTCTTGGTATTATTGATACTTCTTTTACATCTGCTTGAGTTGGCAAATACTTACTTACTACTGCATGTCCTGCTTCATGGTATGCGGTTAATTTTTTGTCTTTTTCTGATATTACTCTTTGACGTTTTTCTAAACCTACTGTTACTTTTTTTACTGCCTCTTCTATATCGTCTATTTCTATTCCATCATGTTTTCTTTTGGTTGCAATTATTGCTGCTTCATTTAGAATATTTGCAAGTTCTGCTCCTGTAAATCCTGCTGTATCTTCTGCTATGCTTTCTAGATTTAAGTCATCTGATATTTTTTTATCTTTGCTGTGGATTTTTAAAATTTCTAATCTTCCTTTTAAGTCAGGTGTTGGTATTGTTATTTGTCTATCAAATCTTCCTGGCCTTAGAAGTGCTTTATCTAACATTTCTGGTCTGTTTGTTGCAGCTAAAACTATTATTGTTTCTTCTGAACTAAATCCATCCATTTCTACTAGTAATTGGTTTAGTGTTTGATTGTTTTCTGTTTCCGCTCCACTGTTTGATGTTCTTCTTGCTCCTATTGCATCAATTTCATCAATAAATACTATGCAAGGTGCCATTCTTCTTGCTTTTTCAAATAGTTTTCTTACTCTTGAGGCTCCTAGTCCTGCAAACATTTCTATAAATTCTGATCCACTCATTGATATAAATGGTACATTTGCTTCTCCTGCAATTGCTTTTGCAATTAAAGTTTTTCCTGTTCCTGGTTTTCCATATAGCAGAACTCCTCTTGGAATTTTTGCTCCCATTTTTGCGTATTTTTCAGGTTTTTTTAAGAAGTCTACTATTTCTATTAATTCTTCTTTTTCTTCTTCTAGTCCTGCTACATCATCAAATTTTACTTTTGTTTTCTTTTCGGTTTCATCATATACTTTTCCTTTTTCTCCTAATCCTTGCATTTTAAATATCATTATAAATAGTGCAAGCATTATGGCTGTTGGTAAAAATGTTATAATTACTGAAGGTATTTGTGAAAGCACACTTCTTGGTTTTTGAATTAACTCGATTTCATTTCCTTCTGCGACTTTTGTTTGTACAAACTCCATAAAACTTTCTGTATTTTGTACTATTGCTGTTTTTTCTTTTTCTTCATTTTTTATTTTTACTTTTAAAGTAGTACTTCCTACTGTCATTTCTATTTTTTCTACATTACCATATGATATTTGCTTTATTAGATCTGTGTATGCTAGGGTGTTTTCGTCTTCCTTTCCTTTTATATTTACATAGAATATTGCCAATCCTGCAATTAAAACTATTAGTAATAATAAAATTAGTAAAGATATTAGAAGTTTTTTATTTTCTTTTTTATCATTTTTATCTTTATCTTTTTTATTCATTATATCCTCCTTTTGCCCTTTTATTTTCTTTTTGTTTATGCATTTGATGTTCCTGGATCTTTTCCTATATTAGTATCTTCATTTTTTTCTTTTTCATTATTTTTTTTTCGTTCTTTTTCTTCTTCGTCTTTTTCATCTTCTTTTTTGTTTTTTTCTTTATCTTTTTGTTCTTCATTTTTCTTTTCTTCTAGTTCTTTTTTTACTATTGCTTGTGCTTCTGCTATTTTCATTAGTTCTGCTTGTTTTTTGTTAAATTCATCTTTTAGTAAGAAAATTGCTGCTACTAAATAGATTGCAGCTACTGCTACATACATAACTTGGAAATATTCCATTGTAAAGCTTACAAATATATTTATTGCAATGTATATCATATTTAGTATGATAGATAAAGTAATTGCATATACTGACATGTTAAATACTGCTACATACCTCATTTTTATTCTTGTGATTAATGTTGTTAAATATCCAAATGCACTTAGTACCACTACATTTACAAGTGTTGTTAGTAAATACATTATAAAACTATATACAAACGTGGTTAAAAACATACTTGCATATACACTTATACTTTGTGAACTATTTGCATAATTTATTACATCTTGTTTTGTAAATTCTGTTATTCCCATTTTGCTAAAAGATTCTTTATACTCATAAGTAATTGTACCTGCAACAGAAGGATTTTTTAATATTGCTTTGTTTTTTAGTATTACTATTCCGCTTCCAGCTTCTTCTATCTGGTTTCTATATTGATTTTCTATATTCACATCTTCTGTTTTTGTGTCTATTATAGTTTCTCCTAATATTGAGTCTTCACTTGAAATATTTATTACATCTTCACTTTTTACATCTAATGTTCCATCTTTATATGAAAATTCAGGGAAATCATTTTGCATATATACTATACCATCTTGAATTAATTGATAAGTTTGATAGGTCCATCCTATACATAATATAATAGCAAGTATTGCTACTAATTTAGATAAATATACAAAGGCTTTTCCTAGTCCTTTTGATGCTAATTCGGGATATTTTTCTATTTTGGTTATTGAATACCATACTTGCCTAAAAAAGTTATCATTTTTTTTAGATTTTTCTTCTTTTACCTTTGTTTCTTCTTTGTTTTCTTCACTCATTTTTAAATATACTCCCTTCTTATACTAGAATCGACAAATTTTGGGTTTATTTGTATTTCTACTTTATCGTTTATTGAAATATCTTTATTAGTTATATCACATACTATATGGTAAGTACCTATTCTACCTAATATTTTGTAATTTTGATTTTTTATTTTTACATATTTTGATTCATCTTTAAATAAGTCTTTTATATCTCTTATTATATATCTTAGTTTGTCTATTGGTCTAAACATATCTCTATCATTTTTTACATTTATTCCATTCATATAGCCAACAGGTATTATAGCTACTTTAGTTGTTTTTTTGGTTTTATATGTGTTTGAATAGCCTATATTAAAATCTTTTGGTAGTTCTTTTATCTCTGAAACCCTTGATTCTAAGTTAGCAATTTTCTTTAATCCTATGTTATTTTTAAATGATAATCTTCCTAAAAATGCCGAACCTATTCTTACTGCGTTTAGATGCATATTAGGAAATTTTAAGAAGGCTGATGAGTTACAAATATGAAGCATGCCTGTTTCGATTTTGTTCATTTTTAACACTTCTATTACTTGTATGAATCTTTCAAACTGTTTTTTTGTGTATTTATCATCGTAAAAACTAATTGAAAAATGTGAAAATGTTCCTTCCATTTTTATGTTTTTTATTTGTTTTAGAGTTTTTATCATTTCTTCTCTATTATTATATACAAAGCCATATCTTCCGAATCCTGTATCTATTTTTAAATGTGCTCTAATTGTTTTGTTTTTTTCTTTTGCTATTTCTTCTAATATTTTTACATCTTCTTTTGAAGCTATTGTGACTATTATGTTATTATTTATTAAATTTATTAAATCTTCTTTTATTGCTGTTGATGATAACATTAAAATATCTTCTTTTATTCCTGCTTTTCTTAATGTTAGTGCTTCTTCTACTTGTGATACTCCAAAAAAGGTTATTCCATTATCTATTAAAAATTTTGTATATTCTACTATTCCTAGGCCATATCCATTTGCTTTTACTACTGCAATTATTTTTACATAATTTCCGATTATCATCTTTTCCACTTTTTTTAGCAAATTCTTTTATCTGTTCAATATTATGTTTTAGGTCTTTTTTTTCAATTATTACTTTGTTCAAATTTTTAAGCCTCCTTAAGAATAATGTGATTATTTTATAACTTAATACTTTGTTCTAGTTTTATTTATGTTTTCTATTTTTTTAATTTCATTTTTAATTGTCGTAATGTTCTAAATAGCTTTTCTGAAAAACGGTATAGTTTGTATGTTAGTGGCTTAAATGGATAATATACTTCTCCTATAAATTCTGTAAATGTTGCTCCAAATCCTTGTTTAAATCTGTATAGCCCGTATTGTGGATGATTTTCATCTACTACTCCTGATACTCCTCTAAAGTCATATATGTCATCTTTTCTTTCTATTGCCATTTTTATCATTTCCCATTGTAATAAATAGTTTGGCATTAAATTTCTATGGTTGTTACTACTTGCACCATATAGATACCATGTTTTATTTCCATAGAAGATTGGTATTACTCCTGATATTGGTTTTCCATCATAATATGCCATTAATATTTTCATGTGTTTAGGTCCTAAACAGTCATACATTTTTTCGAAATATTCTAATGGTCTTATTATAAATCCATCTCTTGTTCCTGTTTCTATCATTATTTTATGAAAATCTTTTAAATCTTCTTTAGTTCCGATCTTTAATAGTTACTCCTTTTTTTGATGCTAACCTTATATTGTATCTCCATTTTTGCTTAAATCCTGCCATTATTTCATCTTGTGTTTTTCCTTTTATGTCTAATCTAAATACATATCTTGGTTGAATTTCGTCTTTAAAATCTTTAGCATCATCTTTTATTTTATATCCTAAATCTGTTACAATTTTTCTAAATTCTTGATCAGAACTTAAAATATCTGGTTCCATTCTTAATACTATTGCATTATATTTTTTTGCAAGTTCTTTTGCACCTTCAGTTAATTGGTTTAGTACTTCTTGGTTATGTATATCACATACTGGTCCTCTTGATGCATACATTATGTTTCCAAATATTGGCATTTTTCTAATCCATACACATAATGAGCCTATTATGTTTGATTTTTCATCTTCTGCAAGTATTACTTCTGGTTTCCAATTTGGCTCTTTTACTTTTGCCCATTCTAAAGATTGTTGAAAATTGCATCTTTCATGGTTTTCTAGAAATTCTTTGTATTGTTTTTTTGATTCTTCATCTGTTACGAAACGCATTGTTTTCCTCCTAGTTTATTATTTACATTATAAAGGTATTTTACACTAAATTATGTATTTTTACAAGTTTTTTTTGATTAATTTTTTGGTTTATTATTTGCATTTTTATTTAATTTTATGGTATTTATAAAAAAACAAGTGGATTGCATTTTTTTGCACCTCCACTTGTTTTTAATTACTTGTGTAAATGGTATAATTTTATGTAGGAAAATGGCAAAGAAAAATGTCGTTTTTCCTACATATTTTTTTGTATCTCAAATCCATGCTATAATATATTTATGTTAATCGTAGGAGGTGAAGATACAAATGCAATGGGACGAATTAGATAATCTGCTCAAGGAGGTGATTAGGTTGCAGATTAAACCAAACTATGCACGGTATAGCTAGAGAATT
>CALXUW010000037.1 GCA_944391795.1 uncultured Clostridia bacterium | reverse complement strand
TTTAAATAAGTGAGGAAGCGTGAATAAATGTAACGAGAGGCTCGCTTATTTAAAGGTTAAAAGGTGTCGTCTACGAAGCAATCCGAGGAGTTTTAAAAAAATTATAATATTATACCCCCAAGCACCTCTAATCATACAGTGCCAAGGGGTCTATCAAACTTCCCAAAAGTGGAGATGTGTCCCAAACTGGTCAAAATGTCCAATTTGGAAACGTCCCAGATTGGTCACATTATAAGTGCATTACTCTTTGCTTGATTTCTTTAGTTTTACCAACATTCCAGAAGTTTTCTCCTAAATATCCACAAGTTCTTCTAACAACTGTCATTTTATTATGGTCTTTGTTTCCACAGTTAGGACATTCCCATTCATTGTCTTTGTTTATTATAATTTCTCCGTCAAAACCGCATACATGACAGTAATCAGATTTTGTATTAAATTCTGCATATTGAATATTATCATAAATAAATTTAACAACTGATTCTAACGCATCTATATTTTTTGCCATATTTGGTATTTCTATATATGATATTGCTCCACCTGATGATATTTTTTGGAATTCACTTTCAAATGTCAACTTTTCAAATGCATCTATTCTTTCTCTTACGTCTACATGATAAGAATTTGTATAATATCCTTTATCTGTTACATCTTTTATTGTTCCAAATTTTTCTTTATCAATTCTAGCAAATCTGTAACATAAACTTTCTGCTGGTGTTCCATATAATGCAAATCCTATGTTTGTTTCTTTTTTCCATCTATCAACTGTTTCTCTTAATTTTTTCATTACTCTTATTGCAAAATCATGTCCTTCTGGAGTAGTTTGAGATACACCTTTCATTAGTTTTGTTACTTCATATATTCCAATATATCCTAATGAGATAGTTGAATATCCACCATAAAGTAATTTATCTATTTTTTCACCTTTTTTAAGTCTTGATATTGCTCCATATTGCCAGTGAATTGGACTTATATCTGAATGAGTTCCAAGTAAAGCATAATGTCTACACATTAAAGCTTCTTTACAAAGTTCTAGTCTTTCATCTAATAATTTCCAGAATTTATCTTCGTCTCCTTCTGCTATAATTCCAATTTGAGGTAAGTTTATACTTACAACACCTTGATTAAATCTTCCCTCAAATTTATAATTTCCATTTTCATCTTTCCAAGGAGATAAAAAGCTTCTACATCCCATTGGGCTAAATATATTTCCTTCATAATTTTCACGCATCTTTTTAGCTGAAATATAATCTGGATACATTCTTTTTGCTGAACATTTTACTGCAAGTTTAGTTAAGTAGTCATATTCTCCGCCAGTTAAGTTATTGAATTCATCTAATACATAAACTAATTTAGGAAAAGCTGGTGTTACATATACTCCTTTTTCATTTTTTATTCCTTCATATCTTTGTCTTATTATTTCTTCGATTATCATTGCATTTTCTTTTATGTAAGGGTCATCTTTTTCTAGGTGTAAAAATAAAGTTACAAAAGGTGATTGTCCATTAGTTGTCATTAGAGTATTTATTTGATATTGAATTGTTTGTACTCCTGCTTTTAGCTCTGTTTTTAGCCTATCTTGAACCATTTCTTCTATTATATTGCTTGGTATTTTATCTTTATATTTTGTTTCTATCTCTTTTTTGAATTTTAGATAACTCTTTCTTAGATATTTTCCTAAATGTATCATATCAACAGATTGTCCACCATATTGGTTGCTTGCTACTGCTGCAATTATTTGTGTTGTTACTGTACATGCAACTTGGAAACTTTTTGGACTTTCTATCATTTTTCCATTCATTACTGTTCCATTATCTAACATGTCTCCAATATTTATTAAACAACAATTGAATATTGGTTGTATAAAATAATCTGCATCGTGGAAATGTAAAATTCCTTCTTCATGTGCTTTTGATATTTTTTCTGGAAGTAACATTCTTTTTGTTAAATCTCTTGATACTTCTCCTGCTATGTAGTCTCTTTGTGTTGATGCAAGCAATGTATTTTTATTTGAATTTTCTTCTGCTAATTCTTTGTTTTCATTTCTTATTAATCCTAGTATTGATTCATCTGTTGTATTTTGTTTTCTAACTAATGCTCTTGTATATCTATATACAATATATTTTTTGGCTAATTCAAATTTTTGAAATTCCATTAATTTTTCTTCTATAATATCTTGGATATCTTCTACTAAAATTCTTTTTTTGCCTAATTCTTCTATGTAATTAATTATTTGTTTGATATCCTCCTTATTTGCTCTTTCTTTTGGTTTTACTTCTTGATTGGCTTTGTCAATAGCTATTCTTATTTTCTCTCTATCATAGTCTACTGCTCTTCCATCTCTTTTTATAACTTTCATTTTTTTCCTTTCCCCCTTCTTTTTGGTATAGACTTATTATATACTTAAATTTATGTTTTTCTGTTGCAAAAGCAACAAAATTCATTCTTAAATTTTTAATCTTGCATGGGTGTAAGTTTATGTCGTTTTATTACATTTATGTTACAAAAGTATTACAATTTGATTACTTTGTTGGTATTATTTTCCATGCAAGACCTCATCTAAATTTTGAGCCATAAAATTAAAGATGTGTCCCAGATTGGACAAAATGTCCAATTGGGAAACGTCCCCAATTGGACATTGTTGCATTTACAACTTTTTTATTGTATAATTCATTTGGGAGGCTTTTATAAATGAATGTAAACTTTAATATAGACGACTTTATTAAAAATTTTCAAACCAACTGCAATAAGGTGCAAAAAAAGACCTTTTATAAGAATCAAGTGATAACTAGTTATATAGAAAAAAGAAATCAATTTTGTATTTTAGTAAGTGGAAATGCTGATTTAGTTCGTTATGATTTGAATGGTAATAGAACTATTGTAGAACATTTTTCTAAGCATGATGTTTTTGGGGAGGTTTTTTATACTGTTTCTACTAATAATGAACTATTAGTAGAGGCTCGTGAGAAATGTGAGGTTTTGATTTATATTTATGATGATATTCATAGTAAATGTAAAAATAATTGTAAATTCCACCAAGTGCTTTCTGAAAATTTGCCTGAATTGATTTTAAGTAAGGTTACTGATTTAAATATGAGAATTGAATTGCTTACTAAACGTTCTATTCGTGATAAACTTTTAGGTTATTTTAATTTGCTATCTAATAGAAATTTAAGTAAGTCTTTTTATCTTTCTTTTTCTTTGACAGATTTAGCTGATTACTTGAGTGTTGATAGAAGTGCTATGATGAGAGAGATTAAATCTTTAAAAGAAGAAGGTTTTATAGATAAAAATAAAAATAGAATTACACTTTTGTATAAATAATAGATTATAAATAATAAATAATAAATAATAAATTATAAATAATAAATTATAAATTATAAATTATAAATAATAAATTATTAATTATAAATTATTAATTATGTATCATGTATTTCTAAACTTATATTTTTTTAGTGTGATAAAATATCCTAATCCTATAATAGGGAACCTCTGAATACAAGGGAACTAGGAATCAAAAAACAAGAATATACTGGTATCCAAGAAATAAAAAATCCAACTTTTATTTAGCTGGATTTTTTGTTTCTTGAGTTCTTATTTTTATATACTTTCATGATAATTTTCTTATTCTATATGTTTTCTGTTTAGTCTATTTATTCTATCTTGTATTCTATCTTTTCTATTTAGTCTGTCTATTCTATATTCTATTCTATATTTTCTATTTAGTCTGTCTATTCTAACACCATCTTCTATTCTATCTTTTCTGTCTTTTCTATTTTTATTCTATCTATTCTATATATTCTATTTATTCTAGATATTCTAGATATTCTATATTCTAATTATTCTAGATATTCTATATTCTAATTATTCTAATTCTTCTATTATTTTTACTTCATCTAAATCTATTTTCTTTTCTTCACCGGTTTTCATGTTTTTTAATTTTACTTTGTTTTCTTTTATTTCATCTTCTCCTATTAGTATTACATATGGAATTTCTAATTTATCAGCATATTTTAATTTTGCTTTTAGTTTTTTGTCATTTAAATATATTTGAGTACTTATGTTTAGATTTCTTAATTTTGTTGCTAGTTTTATTGGTATTTCTAAATCTTCTATCATTGGGATAATTAGTATTTTAGATATCGATTTTTGTTTTACATTTATTAATTTTAGTTCATTTAGTTTATAAAATAAACGTGTTAATCCTATTGATACTCCAACTCCTGGTAATTTTTTGTCTGTGTAATATTGGGCTAAGTTTTCATATCTTCCACCTGAGCAAATGCTTCCTAGTTCTCTATATTGATTTAAAAATGTCTCATATACTGTTCCTGTGTAATAATCTAGTCCTCTTGCTATTGTTAAATCTATTTTAAAATTAGCTTCAGGAACTCCAAATAGCCTTACTTTTTTTATTACCTGTTCTAGTTCTTCTACTCCTTCATTGTAGACTTCGTTTTGTAGATTTAGATTTTTTAATTTTTGTATTTTTTCTTTAGTGTCTCCTTCAATTTCTATAAATTCAATTATTTTTTGTATTTGATCTTCCTTAACATCTAAATTTCTTAATTCTTGTATTACCGCTTCTTTTCCTATTTTTTCTATTTTATCTATTACTCTTAATATTTCACTTGAATTTTCTTTTTGACCAATACTTTGGAACAAACCATTTAATATTTTTCTGTTATTTATTGAAATAGTAAAATCGTCAAATCCTAGTTTTTTAAATATGGTATATATTATACTTGGAAGTTCTGCATCATTGTTTATGCTTAAATTTTCATCTCCTATTATATCAATATCACATTGATAGAATTCACGAAATCTTCCTTTTTGGGTTCTTTCTCCACGATATACTTTTCCTATTTGATATCTTCTAAATGGGAAGCTTAAATTTCCATAATTTTTTGCTACATATTTTGCAAGGGGTACTGTTAGGTCAAATCTTAATGATAAGTCAGTATCTCCTTTGTTAAATCTATACATTTGCTTTTCTGTTTCTCCCCCTGCTTTTGCAAGTAGTACCTCTGATAATTCTATTATTGGTGTATCTAGTGGAAGAAATCCATATGTTTTATATGTACTTTCTATTGTTTCTTTTATTTGGTCAAATAATATTTGTTCTTCTGGTAATAATTCCATAAAACCAGATAATGTTCTTGGTTCTGTTTTATTTTGCATTTTTATCACTCTTTTCTTTTTTATTTTAATTTAAAAATTTTTTAAATTAATTTTGGCTTAATTAAAAACTTTTTAAAATATTTTTTGATTTAATTAAATATCTTTTTAATATTTTTGATTTAATTAAATATATTTTTTAATATTTTTTGATTTAGTTAAAAACTTTTAAAATAATTTTGGCTTTAATTCTAGATAAATTGGCTTTTCATCTTTTATCATTGTCATCATGCCATGTCCTGGATATACTATCGTTTCATCTGGTAAAATCATTAGTTTTTTTACAATTGAATTTATTATATTCTCAAAACTAGATGTTGGTAAATCTGTTCTTCCCCATGTTCCTCTAAACAAAGTATCTCCTGAAAATAGACAATTTTCTTGTTTGCAATATAAAGATGTACTTCCTTTTGTGTGACCAGGTGTATGAATTACTTCGAATTGTAATTCTCCTAAATGTACTAAATCTTTGTCATCCACTCTTGAAGATGCTGCATCTAAAGTAATATTTCCAACTCCTATATATGGAGATAAATTGATATTAGGGTCATTTAATCCATCTGCATCTTCTCTATGAATTAATATTTTACCATTACACCTTTTTTTTAATTCCATAACTCCTAATATGTGATCTGCGTGGCAATGTGTTAGATAAATATATTTTAAATTTCCTCCTAATATATGGATTATCTCTTCTATTTTGTCTACATCTCCTGCTGGATCTATTACTATAATTTCTTTTGATTTTTCTTCAAATATTATATAGCAATTTGTTGGGTCTCCTATCCAGGTATTTATTTTTAGCTCTTTTAATATCATTTTTTTCTCCTTACTTCGTATACACTGTTTACTTTTTCTATTACCTTTTGGGCTTTGTTTAATTCTTCTAAGTTTTCTACTTCTAAGGTTATGTCTATTATAGCTATCCTTTCTTTGGTTGTTTTGGTTTTTACTCCTAGGATTTTTGCTTTTGTTGTTCCTATTTGTTTTAAAATGTCTAATAATAGACCGCTTCTATCATTTGCTGATATTTCTATTTCTGCTTGATATGAAGATTTATTTTCATCATACCATTCTACATCAATCATTCTATTTTCTTCTGAAAGTAAATCTTTTACATTATAGCAATCTTTTCTATGTACTGATACTCCTCTACCTTTTGTTATATATCCTACTATTTCATCTCCTGGTAATGGATTACAGCATTTTGAAAGTTTTACTAAACAATTATCTATTCCTTTTACAATTACTCCTGAACTTGATGGTTTTGGTCTTCTTTGTTTTATTTTTGCAAGTTCTTCTATTTTTGCTTCTATATTTTCTTCTTCATGTTCTTTTCTATATTCTTGTAACATTCTAGCAATTACTTTTACTGCTGAATTTGAATTAAATCCAACTGAAGCATACATTTCGTCTAAATTTTTATATTTATATTTTTCTAGCATTGGTTCTATATATTGATTTTTAAATAAATCATTATGGGTAAAACCTATTCTTTTTAACTCTTTTTCTATTAACTCTTTTCCTTTTTCGATATTTTGAGTTTTTTGGGCTTTTTTAAACCAATTTAAAATTTTGTTCCTTGCACTTGTACTTTTTACAAATTTTAACCAATCTCTGCTAGGTCCTTTTGAATTATCTGAAGTTATTATTTCTACTATATCTCCACTTTCTAATTTTGTAATTATTGGCATCATTTTACTATTTATCTTACATCCAGTCATATGATTTCCGATTTCTTCATGTATACTATATGCGAAATCTATTGGTGTTGCTCCTCTTGGTAAAACTTTTATTGCTCCTTTTGGGGTAAAAACATATACTTCATCTTCAAATAGTTCTGTTTTTAGAGCATTTAAAAACTCTTGTGGGTCTTGCATTTCTTTTTGCCATTCTAGGGTTTCTCTTAGCCATGCTAATTTGTCTTCTTCTACTTTTACTGGTTGTTTTTTTCCAAAGTAGCTTGCTTCTTTATAAGCCCAGTGTGCGGCAATACCATATTCTGCAACTCTATGCATGTCCCATGTACGTATTTGTACTTCAAATGGTGTTCCTTTTTCTCCTAAAAGAGTTGTATGTATTGATTGATACATATTTGGTTTTGGAACAGCTATATAGTCTTTAAATCTTCCTGGCATTGGACTATATAATTCGTGTACAACTCCTAGAGCTGCATAACAATCTTTTACCGTGTTTACAAGTATTCTTAATGCAAATAAATCATATATCTGATCTAGAGTTTTATTGTCTCTTTTCATTTTTCTATATATTGAATATAAATGTTTTGCTCTTCCGTGTTACTTCTGCATCTATTCTTTGTTTTTTTAGTTCTACTTTTATGTTGTCCATTATTTTGTCTATAAATTGTAATCTCTCGTCTCTTTTTTTGTTAATTCCTTCTACTAATTCATGATATTCATCTGGATATAGATATTTAAAAGCTAAGTCTTCTAATTCCCATTTTAGAGAATAAATACCTAATCTATTTGCAAGTGGTGCATATAGTTCCATTGTTTCTTTTGCATTTGCAATTTGTCTATCTCTACTTAAATGTTTTAAAGTCCTCATATTATGAAGTCTATCTGCTAGTTTTATTAATATAACTCTTATGTCTTTTCCCATAGCTAGAAACATTCTTCTGTAATTTTCTACTTGTTGCTCTTCTACTGAGGCAAATTGAATGTTACTTAATTTAGTTACTCCTGCTACCATATCTGCTATTTCTTGTCCAAATTCTTTTTTTATGTCTTCTAAACTTACATCTGTATCTTCTACTACATCATGGAGTAGTGCTGCACAAATAGAACTATCATCTAGTCCTATATCTGATAAAATATATGCAACATTAAGTGGGTGAATTATGTATGGCTCACCTGATTTTCTTAATTGATTTCCATGATGTTTTACAGCATATTGATATGCTTTTAATATTAATTTTGTATCTACTTTTCTTGCATGCTTTTTCCTTTTTAATATTACATCTTTTATTCCTATATCTTTAGCTTCTTGCATATAAAGCACTTCCTTTTATTTTCAATTTTTTAAACTGATTTCATTATATCTTTTAAATTTATTTGTATATTTTCTTCTCCATTAAATGTATTTAGTTCTAGTACTCCGAACTACATCAATTTTGTCACCTATTTTAAATTCTTCTGACATATATCCTAAATTGAATCCTATTGCATTTACTATTGTATTTTCGCTTTTTAATGTTAATTTAATGTGTTTTCCTTCTGTTAGAGCTCTTATTGAGTCTATTTTTAAATTTTTAAAAGCAAATACTGGCATTTTGTTTCCTTCTCCAAATGGCTCTAATTGTCTTAAACTTTCTACCATGCTTTTGTTTATTTCATTTAAATTTATTTTAGCATCTATATTAATAATTGGCATAATTTCTTCTGTATGTTCTTGTTTTGCCATTTTCTCGAATTCTTTTTTAAACTCTTCTAGTTTTTCTTTTCTTATGGTAACTCCTACTGCCATACTATGGCCACCAAATTTTTCTATTGAATCAGAACAATTTATTAGAGCTTTGTGTAAATCAAAACCGTGGTATACTTCTTCCTGAACCTTTTCCTATTCCATCTTCTTCAAAACTAAGCAGGATACTTGGTTTAAAATACATTTCTGTTATTTTTGATGAAACAATTCCAATTACTCCATGATGCCAATTTTCTCCTCCTACTACAATTGTTCTGTTTTTATCTAAATGTTCTTTTTCTATTTTCTTTATGGCACTTTCAAATATTTCTTTTTCTGTTTCTTGTCTTATTCTATTATATTCATTTAATTCTTTTGTTAGCTCACTTACTTCATTTATGTTTGGAGATAACAATAATTTTAATGCATTTTCAGCTTTTCCCATTCTACCACATGCATTAATTCTAGGTGCAACTCCGAAAGAAATGGTGTTTGAATCTATTTTAGAATATCCAGATGAATTTATAATAGATCTTAAACCTATATTTCTTGTTTGCTTAATTAACATTAATCCTAATTTTGCGATTACTCTATTTTCAGAAGTTAAAGGTACAATATCTGAAATCGTCCCAATACATACTATATCTAAATATTTTAGGTATTCTTCTTCTTTTAAATTAAGTTTTATTCCTAGTGCTTGAATTAGTTTAAAAACAACTCCTACTCCTGCTAATTCTCTAAATGGATATGTACTGTCTTTTCTTTTATTATCAATTACAGCTAGTGCATTTGGAAGTTCTAAACTTGGTTCGTGGTGGTCTGTTACTATTGTTTCTATTCCAAATGAATTTGCATATTCTATTTCAGTATTTGCAGTTATTCCACAGTCAACTGTTATCATTAAATCACAGCCATTTTTTGCAATTTTTTCTATGGCTAGATTGTTTAGGCCATAGCCTTCGTTTAATCTGTTTGGTATGTAAATTGATGTATCTAAACCTCTGTCTTTTAAAAAACTTTTTAATACTGTTATACTTGTTATTCCATCTACATCATAGTCTCCATATATTGTTACTCGTTCTTTATTTTGGATTGCTTTTATAATTCTTTCTACAGCTTTTTCCATATCTTTAATTAAAAAAGGATCATAAAAGTCATTTCTTGTTGGTTCTAAAAATTTTTTTATGATTTCTTCATCTATGATATTTCTGTTTACTAGTATTGTTGATAATAGTTTATTTAGGTTGTATTTTTTTGAGATTTCTTCAATTTTATTTTCATCTGTTTCATATATTTGCCATTTTTTGTTCATATTCCTCTCCTAAAATTAGATTTTGTACTATTGTATAACATTTTACGTTTTTTTTAAAGGGTTTTTAGAGAATTTATTTAACAAATTTTTAAAAAAGCCTTTACATTTTATGTTATTTTTTGTATAATATAATTATTCGTTTAGGCGAAATGTATAATACATAATATGGCGAGGTATTGACCTAATTAAAACAAAAATTGCTTACAAGGACGTACATTCATTGGTTACCTCCTTTATTATTGGTTGGGTTCTTCTGAACTCAACCACAAAAAATCCAGAACTCTTACCCTGAGATCTGGATTTTTTGTGTTTCTTTTCATATTTATTTAAGAAATTTTTTAAACCTCTTTACTTTTTATGTTAATTGGTGCATAATACAGTTATTACTGTAATAGGAGGTGGCTTTTGTATGAAGCCCACTACCAGCAAAGAAGCAAAAATGCTTCTTGAGCGGTCTATCGAAAATTTTGAGATCGCTCTCCAAAATAGAGTCTCCTCACCCCTAATTGAAATGGCGAATGAGTCCATGTTCAAAGCGTTGGAGCTTTTTTCTACTCTCTCTGTGATGGAGACGATAAAGAAAATGTTTGAGGAGCTTGAGGAATTAGAAGCAAGTGCTCCTTCCGAAAACGAAAAGCACTAATAGCAAAAAAACGTACAATTCACTTTTAATACTGTGAATTGTACGTTTTTTTATTAATTTTTATCCAAAAATATTTTTTAAATCTTTTAAACACCAACAATAGAAAATCCATTATCTACATGTATTATTTCACCTGTTATAGCACTAGATAAGTTACTAAATAAAAAGCTTGTTGCATCTCCTACTTGACTAATTGTTACGTTTTTATGTAATGGTGCTCTTTCTTCTACAACATCTAAAATGCTTCCAAAGTCTTTAATTCCTTTTGCAGATAAAGTTTTTATAGGACCTGCTGAAATTCCATTTATTCTAAATCCATCTTTTCCTAAATCTTTTGCTAAATACTTAATACTTGCTTCTAATGCTGCTTTTGCAACTCCCATTACATTATATCCTTCTATTACTTTTTCTGATCCATAATATGTATATGCTACAATACTTGCACCTTCATTTAGCATTTCTTTTTCTCTTGCTTTTCTTGCTATTGCAATTAAAGAATAACTGCTTACATCTTGAGCATGTGCATAGCCTTGTCTTGATGTTAGTATAAAGTCATTTCTTAAATCTTCGGTATTTGCATGTGCAATTGCATGTAAAATTCCGTCTATTTTACCATGGTCTTTTTTTATTTCATCAAGACATTTATCAATATCTTCATCAAGCCCTACATCATTACATAAATATACTGTTGAACCTGGAAGTTCTTTTAATAATTCTTTTACCTTTTCTAGGCTATCTAAAGAACATGTTGCAATTACTTTTGCTCCTTGTTCATATGCTGATTTTGCAGCTCCCCAAGCTATACTCCATTTGTTTCTTACTCCCATAATTACTACTTTTTTATCTTTTAAAATCATTTTTAAATTCCTCCCTTTTTTGTTTTAAAATATTTCAAATTATATTTACTTTATAATTTTAAATTATTTTTCTAAATTTTTGATATCTTTTTTCTATTAATTCTTCACTTGATAATTTTTCTAATTCTTTTATATTTTTTATTAGATATTTTTTGATATCTTTTACTACTTTATCAAAATCATTTTGTGCTCCATCTTTTGGTTCTTTTATTATTTCATCAATTACTTTTAACTTCTTTAAATCCCCTGCTGTTGCTTTCATGTCATTTGCTGCTTCTTTTGCTTTACTTGAATCTTTATATAAAATACTTGCAAATCCTTCTGGTGAAAGTATTGAATATATTGCATTTTCAAGCATTACTATTTTATCTCCTACTGCTATTGCTAAAGCTCCTCCACTTGATCCTTCTCCTATTACTATACATATTATTGGAAC
>CALXUW010000036.1 GCA_944391795.1 uncultured Clostridia bacterium | reverse complement strand
TTTTCCTTTCTTTTGTGTGGTTTGCAATTCACATTTTAAAGGATTATCTATGTTTTTTCAATATTTTTTTAGATAAAAATTATGTAGGCATTTTTTATATTTTGCCTACATTAATTTTACACTAACTTTCACATAAAAAAGATAGCATTAAAAATCATACCTTTTCGTATGATTTATCAACTGCTATCTTCAAATTTATTTTTTTCATTTTTCTTTTTATTATTTACTAAATATTCGATATATATATATATATATATATATAGTGCCACAAGGCTTTCCGCTGTTTTTAGGTTTTGCATTCTCTTTCTCCTCTTTTGTTTTCCTCTTTCTTGTACTATTAGTTTAACTTATTTTTTTATTTTTTTCAATATTTGTAACACAATTGTAATATTTAAATATTCTAAATCACTCTAACAAACTAACTTTAACCCCACCTTTCCAAGTTCTTCCCAAGAATTTACCACTATAATTTCTTCATAATTTTTATCACCTTTATTTATTTTAACCATTCCTTCTTTATCAAACAAAATCCTACTACTAATTATTCTCTTCTTCAAATGTTTTACATCATCATCACACAAAAAAAATATATCTCTTCTTTTACATATATCTTGTTTTTCTTCAAAAGAAGATGATATTATTTCTTTTATATCTTTATCTATCTTATATTTTTCTAACCATTCTTTAGCATGTTGTACTAGTTCTTCAGTTCTTGCTGTTACTATATATATTTCATATTTTTTTGATAATTCTTTTATTGTTTCAATTGATCCATCTATTGGCTTAGTTTTTTCTAATACCTTTTTTGTAAATATATTTTTTGATATTTCTTTATATAATGCATTAATTTCATTTAAATTTAGCGATTTATTTAATTGATTATATATACTTGTTTTATCTGTTTTAGTTATTTTTATATTTTTTTCTAAAAACCATTGTCTTTTACTTTTATTTGTATTTGCTATTACTCCATCAAAATCAAAAGCTATTTTTTTTATTTTTTACCATCTCCTTATTATCTTTGTGTTCTTGCTTGTCTTTCTCTTTTCATAATTCCTTGGAAGAATGATTTTACTCCCCTTGGTATCATTAATGTATAATTTTCTGGCAATACCAAATCTTTCCCTTTTTTTATATATTTTTCTAGGCCTCTTGTTTTTTCTCTAGTTGAAAAGTTATGTTCTAAAAATACTTGCATAGGCATTTCGATTAAGGCTGGTAAATCTTTAGGGCTTATTTCTTTTTTGGGATTTAGCTTTAATATATAAAAATCTGCTATCATTTTTAAGTCTGATTCTTTTAAAAATGGATTTAACGCCCCCATTCTTGCTTCTACTTTAAATATTGGTCTTTTGCTTACTCTAATGTCTCCGTTCTTCTATTCCTTCTATTTCTTCTAGTGTTTCTCTAATTAGTGCTTTTTTTGAACTTCCACTATCTTCTTCTTCTATTTTCCCTCCTATTGTTTTTATTACTCCTGCCATTTCTCCATTTTCTAGTTTCGTCCATCTTTTAGGTTTTTGCAATCCTAAAACTATATTTTCTCCATGTAATACAATTGCTTCTGTACCTTGTATTTTTTCTTTTGTTTTTTTCTCACCTTGGATTTCCATCAAATGCTATCTCCTTTCCCTCTACTTGTAAGGTGGCACATATTTTGCAGTTTATCGTATTTGCTCCCATACTACTTTTGCAGTGTATACATCCCCCATTTTCTTGTTGCTCAAATTGAAAATTTCTTATATATATTTTAAATAGTGCATATTCAAATTTACTTTTGAATTTAAATATGCTGTTACATGCTTGCATATATTCTGCATCTGATATGTCATCTGCTATGCTTTTTATTGTATCATATATTCCGCGAGCCAGTAAAAGCCATTGTTTGTGGTCTTACTATACAGCTTCTTGGAAGTATTCCAGAATATGCTTTTCTTAATGGATATTTAGTTTTAATTTCTCCTTCTTTTTTCATTCTTTCTTCTATTGGTATTCTTAATATTTCTTCTTTTACTTCTTCTTCTTGAAAAGGTGCTATATATTCCATATTCATACTTTGGGCTATTTCTTTAGACATGACCACTATTTCTTTTAATCTATCTTTTATTGTTCTATCTAATGATTCTAAACTTCCTTGCCAATTTGTAAAAAATGGGAAACTTCCTAGTAAGTCATCTGCTCCTTCTCCACTAGATATGCTTTTTAATCCTTGTTTTTTGGCATACATGGTTCCTAGTAACAGTGTTGTAGTTGAACTTACCCATTCTGGGTTAAATGATTTTAATATCCTTACTGCAGTTTCTACCATTCCTTTTACTGTTTGAGGTGTTACATAAAAGACTCTATGATTTTCTATTCCAAGTGCTTTTGCAACTAGTTTACTATATTCTACATCTGAAGTTTCTTTTCCTTCAACTCCTACGGTTATTCCCATTACATTGCTATTGTATTTTTTGGCGGTGTATAAAATTGCGGTGCTGTCTATTCCTCCTGAAAATAAAACCGCTTGGGGTGTTTTTCTTTTTATCACTTCTTCTATTTTTTTTCTTATATTTTCGTACATTTTTTTACCTCTTAACCTAATATTTGTTTATAATTTGGAGTATCATATATTAGTCTTAAAAAATCCCCATAACTTAAATTGTTTATCCCTTCGTAATATGTTCTTTTATCATATTTTGATATTTGCTCTGCATTCATGTTACAGTTCATTTCGTAAAATGGAGTATAAGCTGTTGGTCTTATTTTTACATTATGTGTATTTAAAAAATCTAATGTGTATTTTATGTTATTTTTTGTTTGGTTGGGCATACCAAACATTACTAAAGCTTTGTATTCTATATTGTATTTTTGTAATAAATTTATACCTTCTAAAATTACTTTACTATCATATTTTTTATTTACATTTTCTAAATCATTTTTTTCTACCGATTCTATTCCTATTGCTATTTTATAACATCCTGATTTTGACATTAATTTTATTAACTCTTCATTTTGAAGTAAGTCTGGCCTTGTTGTACATGACCATTTTATTTTTCTTCCTTCTTTTATTAAGCTTTTGCATAAATTTATTGCTTCTTCTTCGTTTAATGTAAAATCTGGTGCAAAAAATTTGTAGTATTCATATTGCTGGTTATTTATATAATTTATTATATCTTTTGTATCTCTTCTTCTTTCTTTTTTTCCATAGTATAATACAGCATTACAATATGGGCAGTCGTATGGACACCCTCTTGCAATTGTTAATACAACTTGTTCTTTTTTTTCCATTTTAAAGTATTTTTCTATTGGAACTTTTTTTGGATTTGTATAGCCCCATTCTTTAGCTTTTAAGTATTCTCCTTTTTGGCATTTTATAAGTTGCTTATTTTGTATTAAAATTACGCCTCTCATTTTTTCTTTTTCTTTTAGTCCTATACTATATTTAAAAAAATCTAAAATAGCAATTTCTTGATCACATTCTCTTGATACTATTGCATCAAAGTTTGTACTTTTGAAAAATTTTGGTAGGTATATTGGCATTTCTCCATATACTATTGTTTTACAGGTGGGTAATATTTCTTTTATATAGTCATGTAGTTTAATTGTATTTTGTAAGTTTTCTGTATTTACGTAAAAAGCAATTGCTTTATACTGATTTTCCATAATATTTTTCATTATATCTTGAAATTCTGTTTCTTCAGCTTCTATGTCTAGTAAATTTACTTTTTGATTGATGTTTTTTTCAACATAATCAATTATTTCTCCTACATGTACAAAATGGTAGGGTGCGTTTACGTGATTTGATTTTGTAGATAATCCACTATCTGCCCAAATAAATAAAAAATTTGACCTTTCCAATACTTATTCTCCTTTCCTATTCTTAGTTTATAATACCATTTTTTTCCAGTTTGTTTGATTTTTCTTTTACTAAACAACTAAAATTATTTACGAAACTTTAAAAGGAGTTAAAGGACATGGTGTTACACTATATATTCTATTTTATTATTTGGGAAGTATTTATTCATTTGTTCTTTTAAGAAGATTTCACCTTCTTTTCTTAATTCATCTTTGTACATATATTTTCCTCTGCCTCTTACTTTCATTAGTTCTTTGTTATATAGGTTTATGGCATTTGGAAAGGCTTCTTCGTTTATTTTTGTATGGATATAGCTATATGTCATAAAAATTATTTCGAAAAATGCTTCTTTTTTTACTTTTTGAGATAATTCTTGGTTTAATGTTTTTATTAATTCTTTATATAGTATTTTCCAATTATCTACCATAATTACTGGTGCAATTAAAATCCCTACTTTATAACCTGCTTCTTTTAATTTATTTATTGCTTCTATTCTTCCTTTTAATCTTGATGTTCCAAATTCTACTTTGTTTATTATTTCTTCTGGGTTTACGCTCATTCTAATTATTACTTTTCCTTTATGGTCTATATTTAGGATATCATCTACCATATCAAATTTTGTTGGGAAGGTAAGCATACCTTTTTCTACATTTTTAAAATTTTCTATTGTCCATGGTAAATTTTTTGTTATTGTATTTTCTAATATTAGGTCACTGTTACTTCCTATTTCAAATGTTAGTTTTTTATTAGAATTATTAGCTGTTTTTATTATTTTTTCTACCATTTGTTCTCTGTTTACAAACAGTCTTAAATAGCTACATTTGTTATAATTACAAACTAAATAGCAATACATACATGATGCTGTGCAACCTGATGATGTATATGGCACTAAGTAATCTGAGGTTTTGTGGTTTTCTACAAATTTGTGTGTTTTTCTTATTCCTATTATTAGATTTCTTTTTAAGTCTGGAAATTCTTTATTTTGCTTTTTTCTAAGTTCTTCTATGTTGTTGTGATTTTCTATTATTATTTTAGGAATATCTTTGTATTTTTCTAATAATTCTTTTCCTAGGTTGTAGTTTTCAATTTCTTTTTCATAATATATTGTTTTTGGTTTAAACATTTTTTTCACCCTGTTTTAGTATTTGCTTTTTTGTTTAAATATATTAAAAAGTACAAGTTTTTTCTTGTACTTTTTTATCTTTTATTATTTTATTCCTTTTAAATAGCGATATCTTGCATATGATGCTATTGCTAAAATTGTTACTAGTAGAATTCCTCCAAATATGGCTACATTTTTTCCGGCATTTGGTAATCTTGTTATTGTTGATGTATTGTTTTTATTGTTATTAGTAGGTGTATTATTATTAATATTGTTATTTGAGTTGCCATTATTATTGTTGTTGTTATTAGAATTGTTATTATTGTTATTATCTTGGTTTCCATTATCTCCTGGACCTACTGTTGTTACATTTCCTATTTCGATTAATGTTAAACCATTAATTGTTTTTATTCCTTCATCACTTGTAGTCATCCATAAATAATATAATCCATCGTCTAAGTCCTTTAAATCTTGGCCTAAAATTCCTAGATTTTCAAATGTCCATAACCTTGTTACATTTTTCCATCTACTATCATTTAAGCTTGGCATATCTTCTAATGTTGGTAAATTTAAAGTACTAAGGTCTTCGCCGTTTACATAATTATTTATAGTATCTATATCTGTTACCTTTTCTACTAAATATTTAATGTTTTCAGTGTTTATTCCATATACTGTATTAATATTATAAAATACATTATCTAGGTATACAGAAGATCTATTTCCTCCATAATACTTATCATAATCATCTGTTTGAGCTACGTTAAAAGCTTTTAATAATGGCAATGTCAAGTCTAGTTTTTCCGCTTGTAAAATTACTTCTTGTGTATCTTGTGTTCTAATTGTTATGTATGCTGTATCTGTTGTTTTTAATAAATTTAAGTCATCTTCATTGCTTGCTAATAAATCTACTTGTATTTCTCCTTTTTGTGAATTTGTAGTAACAACTTGTTTCCATGTTGTAGGTTCTGTGTCTGGTCCTTTTTCTAGGCCATATTCATATATTTGTCCATCTTGTATTTGTAATCCACTTATTACAAATTTTATTGAGCCATCTGTTCCTGGAACTAATTGCTCTACTTTAATTTCTTGTGTTCCATCTTCTGCTGCATTTACAGTTGTTAGTAGGCATAATGATAATAACATACTTACTAATAAAATAACTAAAATTTTTCTTAATTTTAACATAAATCTTCCTCCTTTTATCTTTTGCATTTAAATATTATCATATTTATATTTTTTTGTGAATAGTTTTAAGTAATGTAATATATTTGTAATTTTTTTGAAACATTTTTGTAATAATTATCTTTTATTTACCATTTCTTACATATGTAATGAATTCATAATCTAAATTATTATTTTCGTCTTTAATTCCTTTTTCTCTTTTTACTTCTTTCCATATATTTGTATCTATTTTTGGGAAAAATGCATCTCCATCAAAATCTTTATCTATTTGTGTTACATACATTTTTGTAACATATGGCATAAGTAGGTTATATATCATTGCTCCTCCTATTACAAAATTTTCTTCTTGGCTTTCTATGTATTCTTGTATTTGTAATAGTGAGTGTACTATTTCTACATTTTCTTGATTTACTTTAAAGTCTGGATTTTGGCTAAATACTAAGTGTTTTCTTTGTGGTAATGGTTCTTTTAGTGATTCGAAGGTTTTTCTTCCCATTATTAGGTTGTGTCCTAATGTTATTTGTTTAAATCTTTTTAAATCTTCTGGCAAGTGCCATATCATTTTATTGTCTTTTCCTATTATATTATTTTTTCCTTTTGCTACTATTATACTTAACATTTTTATCTTACTCCTTTAAAATTCTTCTATTTCTAATTTTGCATAATATTTTGGATTAAATTCTTCGTCATATTCAATATTTTCAAATATTTCTGGCATTTCTTCTTTAAATAGTTTTAGTAATGGTATTAATATTTGTCTTATTGCTGGGTGTACGTGGTTTGTGGTTCTTAATGATAGTATGTGTTTCCATTCTCTTATGTTTGCTGTCATTGTAAATTCTGCTGCAGTTGAGTGTGGCAAAAGTAATCTGCACATGTCAGTTGCTCCACCTTGCTTTTTCATTTCCATATATCCTTTTTCTGCTTCTTGCATTGTTTTTTTCCATATTTCGTATATTTTTTCATCTTCTATGTATGATGGATTTATAAATTTTATTTCGTTTCCATATTTGTCTTTATCATAACTACAATATCTTGTTGATTCTACTGAAAAGCTTGCAAATCTGTGCCTTGTTAAGTCTTTATAAACTCCTATGTCACTGTATGCTCTTATAGATATTTTTTCGTGTTCTAATACTGATTCATGTCCTCTTGTTATACAGTTTTTTATTAAATTTTTGTAACTATCATCAGTCACTTTTCCTTCTGAACGGTAACATGTTCTACATGCTCTTTCTATTCTTTTCATGATAGCTACTCCATCAAATTTTTCTACTTTTATCCATGGTTCTACTATTTTCATTTTTTTCTTCCTTTCTTTTTTTGATTTCTTTTTTATTCGACTAATACTATATAATATTTGTATAAAAAATTCAAGTAAATTTTTAGGTTTAAAATTATTTTTGTTACTATAAAATGTTTTATCTTTGTAGATGTTTTGATAGATGCATAATATAAAAAGATTATCAAAAAATTTTAATTTTTAGTAATCCCATTTTGGTACATATTCTTCTTCATTTTCTCCTAGCTCTTGGATATATCCATTTTCAAATCCTAATTCTTCTATGTAATTTTGTATTTCTTGCCATTCTTCAAAATTTAATTTTCGATTCAATGTATTTGATGTTTTTGCTTTATATGTTGGGAAATATTGCGCCATTATGCTTACATATACTTTGTTATCAATATTTTCTTTTATCCATTTAAGTACTTTTTTGCTGTTTTCTATGTTGTTTGGTAAGACTAAATGTCTTATTATTAGTCCTTTTTTTATTATTCCATTTTCATCTAGTTTAGGAGGTCCTACTTGTTTATACATTTCTTGTATTGCCTTTGTTGCTATTTCAAAGTAATTTTCTATTTTTGAGTATTTTTTTGCTATATCATTGTAAAAATATTTTAAGTCTGGTAAATAAATATCTATGTAGCCATCTAACATTTTTATTGTTTCTTCTTTTTCATATCCATTTGTGTTATATATTATTGGTATTTTAAGTCCGCATTTTTCTTGCTTGTTTTATTGCTTCTATTATTTGAGGAACATAGCTAGTTGGAGTTACTAAATTTATATTTTCTACGTCTTTTTCTTGTTGTTTTATAAATATTTTTGATAGTTCTTCTATTGTTATTTCTTTTCCTTTGCCTTCTTGGCTTATTTCATAATTTTGACAGTATATACAATTTAGGTTACAATTTGAAAAAAAGACTGTTCCTGAGCCTTTATTTGCGCTAATACATGGTTCTTCGAAATTATGAGTAGAATATAGGGCTATTTTTACATTTTTTCCTGATTTGCACCTTCCTTTTAAGTTATTTAACCTATTTACTTTACAATTATGTGGGCATATTTTACATTCTTTTAATAAATTTTGGTATGTTTTTTCTTGTTTTTCTTTTTGGTTTGTTATCAATTCTTTGCACTCCTTTATATTTTTACAACACTTTTTACATATAATTTTTCGTTTTCTATTTGTAAGATTACTTTTTTCTTTGTGAATTTGTCTATATTGTTTTTTACTATTTCTTTTGCTTTTTGTTCTTCACTTATATTTATTTTTTGTATTTCTTCGTTTTTTAAGTTTTTTATTATTATATCATAGTTTGAACTTTCTTGAAATTCATCTATATCTTGCATTTCGTTTGAATAGTCTTCTAAATATTCTATAATTTCAACTTCATATGTGTCATTTATTTTTTCTATTTTGTTTAGTAAAAACATGTCTTCTTCTTGATCTAACCCTAAACCTGTTGCATAGTATTTATTTGTTTGTTCATCATAGTTTAAATATTTAGTTCCTTCTTTTGGAAATTCTTTTGAAAAGTTATTTCCAAATAGTTCTTTTGCTTTTTCTGTTATTTGTTCATATGTTAATTCATAATCTTCTAAATTTTTCTTAACTACCTCCCAAAGCCATAGTTCGTCTGCATTGTTTATATTGTCAAAACATGGTAAGGCTTCATTTGTTACTTCTTTCCACATGTATATTTTTGTTATGTAGGTTTCAATTTTTTCTATTTCTTGTACACTTATGTTGTTTTGTATGTTTATTGCTTCGTTTTTATAGATTATCATCCCTATAAATATTATTAATAAAATTGTTATGATGACAACCATTTTTTTCATTGGCGTTCCTCCCTATTTATATTTTGATCATTACCCCTTTCGAAGAAATTTTCTTCTCTTAGCTTTTCTATATGAGCTTTTTGTTCTTCTAATGTAGGAGCATCTTTTTTCATTTCTTCTCTTAATTTTCTTTTACTAAATTTTTTTCTGGTTTTTGTACCAGTTTCTTCTTTATTTTTATTTCTGGTCATAACTAGATTTCCTTCTTTATTTCTTGTTATTTCAAAATTACGTCTTGCTATTAATCCTCTTTTTGAAAAAATTAGTGGAAACATTTTTTTTAGTTTTTCATCTTCTAAATCTATTGGTTTTGATGTTTTTTGAAAGCTTATTGTATATACTTTCTGTTTTTCTGATAATCCCTTAAAATTTCCAAATGCTAATTTGGGCAATATTTCTTTTGAATCTTTTTTATATTCTTCTTCGTAATTTTCTATATATCCAAGTTTTTCTAGGGCTTTAAATGTTTTTCTTGTTATTCCATGACTATCAGTTTGGTATTTTATTGGCATTCCTTTGTTATTTTGACTTTCTAATCTAGATAATCCTATTATTGCTTGTATTTGCATAAAACCTGCTTTTTCTATTGAGGATAAATCGTGTATGTTTCTTAGGACATCTAATCTATATGGATCTTGATGTATGTTGGTTGATTTTTTTGTTTTTCTTACTACAAATGGTATATCTTTGTAAGTTTTAAATACTGTATTATTTAAAACTTTTTGTGAGGTATAACCAATTATTGGTATAGCTGGAACTATAAGAGCTGGCATACTCATACTTGCAACAATTGTTCCTAAAAGCAATGCTGAATAACCTGTAGCTTTAAATAGTCTTGTTACATTTGTTTTTATATTAGATATTAATTTATTTTGATTTGAAACTTTCATTGGTAAATTATTGCTCATTTGTTTTTTCTCCCATGGTTTTATTATATCTAAAAAAAATATATAAATCCATAGTTTTTTAATTCTTTTTTAAATTTATTAATGGTGTTCTTTTAAATCCTTTAGATAAGTTTAAGTGGATACATGTTAAAATATTTTTTAAATAAGCTTGTGTTAGGGCCAATCAGCTAGAAAGTGTTATATATAAAACGAATCCTTTATGGTTATGTTTTATATATAACACTTTCTTACCAAGTCATATCTACTTTAAATAAATCTCCATCTATTTTTATTTTAAATTCTCCATTTTGCAATTTAGTTAGACTTTTAGCAATCGATAGACCGTAAACCGCTTCCTTCTGTATATCTTGATTTGTCTCCTCTTACAAATCTTTGCATTAATTCATCTTCACTAATGTTTAATTTATCTTTAGATATATTTTTCATGCTAACTTTTATTTTTTTACCTTCTTTGTATAAATCAATATATACTCTTGAATTTTCTAATGCATATTTTGTTATGTTGCTAAATAAATTTTCTATTATTCTATACATATATCTGTTATCTGCTTTTATTTTGATTTCTTCGTTTGGCATATTTGTTTCTATTATTAATTGCTTTTGTTCGAATTTATCTTTAAATTCTCCTATACATTGATTAATTAGCTCTTTTAGGTTTATTTCTTCTATGTTTAATTTTATATTTCCAGATGAAGCTTTTGATGCTTCTACTAGGTCTTCTGTTAGTTTTTTTAATCTTTGTGATTTTTGGTCTAATATTTCTATATATTCTTTTATTTTTTCATCTTGTATATTTTCTTTTTTTAGTAAATCTACATAGTTTATTATTGATGTTAATGGAGTTTTTATATCATGTGATACATTTGTTATTAATTCTGTTTTTAGTCTTTCTGATTTTAGGCTTTCTTGTATGGCATTTGAAAATCCTCCTGATATGTCATTTATATATATTGCCATTTGTTTTAAGGTTCCTTTTAATTCTTTTTCGTCTATATATACTTCTTTTTTGCCATTATATATATCTTCTAGTGCTTCTTTTATCTCTTCTTGTTTTTTTAGGTATTGTTTTATTTTGCAGTATACAAAAACCCAGAAAATAATTAATAACAAGAATGCAAAAAATGCTAGAGAGCTAAATAAAAATAGTGCTAATATTATACTTATAATTATGAAGCCCCAAAAGTACCAAAATATTTCCTTATTTTGTATTTTTATTTTTAAGTTACTTTGTATTTTTCTATATTTATTTCTTATCCATACAAATAGTTTATATATTAAAAAACTTTTTAAGAATTTTTTTGCTTTTATTCTTTTTATAGTTGTAACAGTAAATACTGCAACTATTGCATAACTAATTAGATATATGAAAATTCCTGCAATTAGTGTTAGATAGTTTATTAAGTGTACTAATTCTATTGTTATAGTTAAAAATATTGTAAGTATTGATAATCCAATTATTGATAATATTTCATATGGTATTTGGTCTATTGAATTTAGTACTATATCTTCTTTTCCTTTTTCATGTCCTATTGCCCATAATAGGTAAATAACAATTATTGCTAATAAAATTATAGTAATCGGCAATATATATATTGGTAAAGTTTGATGTTCTAAAGCAAATTGATATAGTTCTTTTCCCATTTTAAAATTTGTTAGTTGGTTGGTTTTGTTTTCATTATATCTACTATATATTTCATAATTTGCAAGAGTGTTGTCATTAGTAGTTACATTTTCTCCATTTGAATCTAAATCAAAATATATATATGTCGAATTATATATAATATTATCACTATTAATATATTTTAGGTCTGTTTCTATTTTTCCATTCGCATAATTCCAGTGATAATTTGAGGTTTTTAGATTTTCTATTTCTTGATCATAATTGGTGCTTTTCATGTTTGTATACATTTCATTTGTTTGTTTATTTACAATTATGTAATCTATATATTCACCTATACTGTAATAATAACTATAGAAATAACTGTCTTGTGAATAATAATATTTTTTCCCATATTGATCTTCGATTTTTACATAATTTCTTTCATAATCTGTTTTTTGCCCATTACATTTTGATATTTTATCTAAAATAAAGTATAGATAGTTATCTGCAAAGTCTTGTGTTTCTTCATATTTTGTTTCTTTTGAATTCCCAAATTCATCTAAAAATGCTAAATGTATCATGCTAAGAATAATAAGAGCAACTAGAATTGGAATTAAAATATATGATAAGAATTTTAGTAATTTTGAAGTTCTTATATTTTCCATTTAATATTTCCTTTCCTTTTTAAATATCTTCTATTTTATATCCTATTCCCCATATTACTTTTAAATATTTAGGCTCTTTAGGATTTATCTCTATTTTTTCTCTTATGTGTCTTATATGTACAGCTATTATATTTTCAGCACCAAAGCCTTCTTCTTTCCATACATTTTTATAGATTTGCGGTATTGAATAAACCTTTCCTTTGTTTTGTAATAAAAATTTTAATATATTAAGTTCTGTTGCTGTTAATTTTACTTCTTTTCCATCTACTGTTACTTTTTTTGTTTCATCATTTATTATCAATTCTCCACTTCTATATATTTTGTCATTTTCCTTTTTTAATGCAATTGAACCTAAGGTTACATATCTTCTTAAATTAGAATTTACTCTTGCTATTAATTCTAGTGGATTAAATGGTTTTGTTATGTAATCATCAGCTCCACTATTTAATCCACCTATTTTGTCATAATCTTCAGATTTTGCAGATAGTAAAATTACTGGTATTGATTTATCTTTTCTTATTTCTTCTAAAGTTTCTATTCCATCTTTTTTGGGCATCATTATATCTAATATTATTAGATGTATTTCATTTTCTTTTATTTTTTCTAGGGCTTGAACTCCATCATATGCTTTTAAAATATTATACCCTTCTTTTTTTAAGTATATTTCTATTGCTCCTACAATTTCTTTGTCATCGTCTACGACTAATATGTTATACATTTTTATCTCCCCTTTGCTATGTTTATAGTATAGCATATTTTTTATTAATAAAAAATAGTGGATTTATTAATTTTTTATTAAGAGGGGCAAACAGGGGCAATTTGGGACGTTTCCCAATTGGACATTTTGACCAGTCTGGGACACTTCTTCCTTTTGGGGTACTTGGCTAAAACCAGTGGTACTCGTGTGATTAAGGACCTTGGGGGATAATATTATAATTTTTATTAAATTCCTCGGCTTGCTTCGTAGACGACACCTTTTAACCTTTAAATAAGCGAGCCTCTCGTTACATTTATTCACGCTTCCTCACTTATTTAAAGCTAAAAA
>CALXUW010000035.1 GCA_944391795.1 uncultured Clostridia bacterium | reverse complement strand
TTTAAATGTATTATTCCATTTTGACTATAATTAATCTTATCCATTGTTATAACATATTTTGGGAAATTATCATTTACATATTTAAATGCTCCAAACTCTCTTTTGATAACTTCATCACTTGATAGGTAATCTGCTACTTGTATATATTCTCTTTCTCCAAATTTATCTACTACAAAGTCTATTTCTCCTTTTTCTGTCTTCCCTATATATACTTCATACCCTCTTGCAATTAGCTCGTTATATACAATGTTTTCTAATCTTCCACCTATTTTCTTTTCAATTGGTGAACTTTTTAATGTAAGTAAACCTAAGTCAGTTAAATAATACTTCTCAAGTGTAGCCATTACATTTTTTCCTCTTATATCATATCTATTTACCTTATTAAATATTGATGATGTTGTTATATAGTCTATATAATTCATAACTGTATCTACGGATGTACTTATTTTTTCATTTTTTAAATATCTAGCAATTGAATTTGATGATAATACTCCACCTATATTTTCCATCATAAATTGTATTATTCTATTTAATAAACTAATATCTTTTATGTTGTTTCTTTCTACAATATCTTTTAAAATAATTGCATTGTATAAATCTCTTAGGTACATTTTTCTTTCCATGTCGTTATCTGTATTATAAATTAATGGCATTCCTCCCCATTCAATGAATTCCCCAAGAGTCTTATCTGTGATTTCTTTATTTTTTTCTTTCTTTAATTCTAAATATTCTGAATAAGTAAATGGCATCATTTTTATACTCACAAATCTACCTGTTAAAACTGTTGCAAGTTCTCCTGATAGTAATTTACTGTTTGACCCAGTTATAAAAATGCTAACGTTCATAGTTGCTCTGAATGAATTTATAACTCTTTCAAAATCTTGAACATTTTGAATTTCATCAAAAAACAAATAATATTTTTCTTTATCTTTTATTTTACTTTTTATATATTCATTAAATTTTTTAGCTTCTGTGTATTCTATAAAATCATAATCTTCAAAATTTATATATACAATGTGGTCCTCCTTTATTCCTCTTTCTTTTATTTCTTCAATTATTTGTCCCAATAATACAGATTTTCCACATCTTCTTATTCCCATAATTACTTTTATTAGTTCGCTATCATAGAAATCTCTTATTTTCTCTAAATATAATTTTCTTTTTATCATAGCTTTCACCTCTTTGATAATGATATCATATTTCTTATTTTTTGTAAAGTTTTTCTGTCTTAAGTCGAATAACTTTTTATTTTTATACTTTTTTCGAGTTTGTATTATTATTTCTGTAAAATTATATTTTAAATTACTTATATTATAACAAAATATTTATTGTAATAAACTAAATCTTATTTCCTCCACTCCTTTATTTTTGCAACTTTATTGTATTTTTTACTAAAACTCATTTACATCCATGTTAATTCGTAGTATAATACAATTACAATACCATATTGGTATTAGTAAATTAGAAAGGTAGGCTCAGATTATGTTTTCTAACATCTGTGTTGGTGAAATCCGGGATAACGTAAGTTATGAGGATTTTGCCAAGGTCTTCAAGGTGTTTACCTATGCACCTTTTTTTGAAGACTGGTCATCCGAAATGGTGTTAAACGCTTACAACACTTTCAAAGTCAAAGACGGTTACATTTTTGGGTACTACTTTGAAGATGAATGTGTTGGGATTTTGACACTTCGTCCCATTATTCCTGGAGAACATCCTGTGACTTATCCTAGCGATGTCAAGGTAATGTACTTGTCTGACATAGCTGTTATGCCTGAATACAGAGGCATGGGAATTGGGACACAGTTGTTCCTTCATGGTCTGCGACATTCAAAGGTCCTTGGATATGATTTCATCTATCTTAGAACTAATGAAAAGGGGACTTCTATGTCTTACCACATCGCAGAAAAGTGTGGTTTTAAACAAATTTGGGATCTTTGCCAAGAGGTTGAATTCCCGAGAACAAAAACCGACATTCCCACTACGGACTTACGGATTTTCATGGACAGAAAGCTTTAAAACTTTCTTAATTGCTAGTGTTAATATACTAGTAACAAAATAGGCAGATAGTTAATCAAAGCTATCTGTCTATTCTAATAAAGCAATAAAATAAATTCTTATTATTTACATGTATTTTGCAATTTTTTCATAAAATATATTGACAAATATATTCCTCTCTGTTAGTATATAAGTGTATTGAGATTTTCAATATATAATTTAGATGTGTTAAATAGCGCGGTGGAATTAGCTCAGATGGTTAGAGTGCTGGATTGTGACTCCAGAGGTCGCGGGTTCGAATCCCGTATTCCACCCCATCTAAAATAAGAACGATTCATTATGAATCGTTCTTTCATTTACAAATATTTAAAATTAATTCTTTATATTGTTCAATAATTCTTTTAAATGACTTAATTGTTATATGTTCATTAATTTCATGTGCTACAACTGGCCCGAGGCCCTAAAATGATTCTTTTACTATCAACAAAACTCGCCTCTGTCATAAAGCAAGCAGTTTCTTGTTTGTTAATAAAATCTATACTATTGAAGAATGGTAAAATCTGAAAATCCACTTCATATCTTGCATTATATTTTTTACATAAATTTTGTAATTTTTCTTTTATACTTTGTATATGCTCTTCTTTTATTATTCTAAAGTCTACATATGTTTCACATTTGTCTGCTAAGGAATTTATAGAATTTCCGCCATTTAACAGGCTTATATTCATAGTGGTATATGGAACTTCATAATTTAAATTTAATTCTTTTTTTATCTTTATCTCATAAAATTTTTCTAATTCATTTAATAATTTTATCATAATGGAATTAGCATTTTTTCCTTTATCTGGTCTACTTGAATGAACTTTATCTCCATAAGTATAAATTTTAACTGCAAATAATCCTTTACACCCTGTTATTACTTTGTTGTCTGTTGGCTCTCCTACTATAATGTATTCTGGGAAATTTTCATTAGTTTCAATTATTTTTTTTATTCCTTCAAAAGCTATTTCTTCGTCGTAGGTTATATATATTTTTATCCCATTATTTAATGATTTTAAGTCTGTTTCGGTAAGAGCTTGTAAAAATGCCGCTATCCCACCTTTCATATCACACGCACCTAATCCATACAATTTATTATCTTTTTTCGTTAATTCAAATGGATTTGTATTCCATCCTTCAATATAGTTTACAGTATCACTATGTCCAATAAAACCTAATTTGGGTTCTTTTCCAGTACTCATTATTAAATATTTTTCTTTTCTAATTGTTTTAAATTGTAGTTTGGTTAAAAATTCTTCAATGTAATTTAAAAAACTTTGATTTTCTTTATCTTGTATAGTATTTAAGCTCACTAAATCTTTTAAAATATTCATTTCATTTATCATTTAAACACCTCTATTATAAATCCAACTCAATTTTAAAAATTTATTATATCAATGATAATATTGTTGTATTATATTATTATTTTTAATTACTGTCAATATAATTAATAGTAGCCAAACTTACATTTTTATATTATTATTATTAAGGTATTGACATTTTCAAAAAGATAGTATATTATTTTATCATATTAATTTTAAGAAATAAGGTGTTTTTATGAATAAAAAATTTATTATTATAGTGAAGGTACATCATCATTTTTAGAACACTTGTATTGTATAAAATATATACAGGTACAAGTGTCTTTAAACATGTACCTGCATTAGTAAATAAATTATGCTATGTAGGTTAAATTGGCTTACATAGCTTTTTAATTTTAAGGGAGGAAATAGAAATGTTGTTAGAAGAATATAAATATTTAATACCAGAGGAAAGTAATGGTGTAATAACCCAAAATGTTAAAGAATTAAGAAATGTGGAAACATTACTAAGAACAATTTTTGAAAAATATAATTATATAGAAACTCTAGTACCACTATTTGAATATATAGACTTATATAAAAATGTTTATACAAACTTTGATGAAGAAAAAACCTTTAAATATATAGGAAAAGATGGAAATGTTATTGCCTTAAGATGGGATTTTACTATTCCAATTGCTAGGCATTACTTCTCACAGAGCACCAATCAAGAGGCAAGGTATTCTTATTTTGGAAAAGTATATAGAAAAGAAAAAGTTTATAAAGGTAGGAATAATGAAAGTTATCAAGCAGGTATAGAATTAATAAACGTACCTGGAATTCCAGGTAATATTGAAGTTTTAGAAATATTACAAAATTTATTAAAAAATTTAAACTTATCAAATTTAAAAGTCGAATTAGGATCTGCTAAATTTTTCAATAGACTTTGCAAACTAACTGGAAATAAACAAAAATTAATAGAAATATTAAGCAAAAAAAATATTAGTGAAATGCAAAAATTCGTAGAAGCTAATAATAATTTAAGTGAAAAACTAAAATATTTATTATTAAAACTTCCTAGACTTTTTGGTGATATTACGATGTTAGATGATATAATCGCCAAATCAGAAGATGAAATTATATTAAAATCTCTAAAAGAACTTAGAAATACATACAATAAAATCAATTGCAAAGAAAATATAGTTTTTGATTTAAGTATGTGTCCTTCGATGGAATATTATACTTGCTTGATGTTTAAAGTTTATAGTCCATATAGTCCAGAACCAATTGTTAGTGGTGGTAGATATGATTCACTATATAAGAACTTTAAAAAGGACGTACCAGCTATTGGTATGGGACTATATTTAAATAACATTTTAAATGCTTTAGAAAAGGAGGGGAGTATATAGTAATGGTTCGAATAGCAATAACTAAAGGCCGTATTGAAAAAGATGTATATAAATTATTTAAAAAATGTGGATTTGATGTTACTCCAATAGAAACTAAAGATAGAAAATTGCAAGTTAAAACTAGAGATGATTTTGAATTTATATTCGCTAAATCAAATGATGTTCTAACTTTTATTGAGCATGGCATGGCCGATTTAGGAGTTGTGGGTAAAGATACTTTGGAAGAAAATGATTTTAATAATTATAATGAATTATTAGACTTAAATGTAGGAAAATGTTATTTTGCTTTAGCAGCTTATCCAAATTATAAAACAAAAATCTTTAACGGTAGAAAAAAGATTGCTACTAAATATCCAAATATCGCCAAAAAATACTTTAGTGATATGAAAGAAAATGTTGAAATTATAAAACTAGAAGGTTCTGTGGAATTAGGTCCAGTAATAGGGATGACTGATGCAATAGTAGACATAGTAGAAACTGGTTCAACATTAAAAGCCAATGGATTAGAAGTAATCGAAAAAATATCAAATATTTCTACAAGATTAATTTCAAACAAAGTAAGCTTAAAATATAAAAGTGAAGAAATCTATAATATTGTAGATAAACTTAACAAAGTTATAAGGGAGGAATCTTAATGTTAAAAAAAATAAAATATGAAAATGATTTAGAAATGATTATCAATAATTTAAATAGCAGAAAAGAAAGTATTAGCAAAGATGTTAGTGAGACTGTAGAAAAAATATTAAGTGATGTACAAACCAATGGAGATGAAGCATTAATAAAATATGCTAAAAACTTTGATGGTTTTATAATTAATAATATGAAAGATATTATTGTTACAAAAGATGAAATAGAAAATGCTGCAAAATCTGTTGGCGAAGATTTTATACGAATATTAAATAGGGCAAAAGAACAAATAACAGAATTTCATAAAAATCAAATTGATAAGTCATGGTCTATTTATAAAGAGAACGGAGTAATTATGGGGCAATTAGTTAGACCATTAAAAAGAATCGCTGTATATGTACCTGGTGGAACAGCTGCTTATCCATCAACGGTTTTAATGAATATAATTCCTGCAAAATTAGCTGGAGTTAAAGAAATAATAATGATAACTCCTGTAAAATCAGATGGAAAAGTTTCAGATGTCATTTTAGCAGCCGCTAAAGTTTGTGGTATTGATACTATATATAAAATTGGTGGTGCTCAAGCCATTGGAGCAGTATCATATGGAACAAAAACAATTAAAAAAGTTGATAAAATTGTAGGTCCCGGTAATATTTATGTAGCAACTGCCAAGAAACAAGTTTTTGGAACAGTAGATATTGATATGATAGCTGGTCCATCAGAAGTATTGGTAATTGCAGATGAAAAAGCAAACCCCAAATACATTGCTGCTGATTTAATGAGCCAAGCAGAACATGATAAATTATCTAGTAGCATTTTAATAACAACAAGTGAAAAGATTGCAGATGAAACTAATAAAGAATTAGACAAACAAATTAAAGAACTAGAAAGAAAAGATATAATAAAATCGTCTTTAGAAAATTTTGGAGCAACAATTTTAGTAAAATCATTAGATGATGCTTTTGACGTAGCAAATGAAATAGCACCAGAACATCTTGAAATACTTACAGAAAACCCAATAGATAAATTGCCTAAGATTTATAATGCTGGTTCAATATTCTTAGGTGAAAATTCGCCAGAGCCTTTAGGCGATTATATGAGTGGAACAAATCATGTTCTTCCTACTTCTGGTACTGCCAAATTCTATTCAGCGTTAGGTGTATATGATTTTGTAAAATATTCTTCTTACAGTTATTATCCAAAAGAAGTGTTAAAAACATTTAAAGATGATGTTATTGAATTTGCTAAATTAGAAGGATTAGATGCTCACGCAAATTCTATAAAAGTAAGATTTTAAGGAGTGATAAAATGAGTTTTTTTAGTCAAAAAGCTAATAATATATTACCTTACATTCCTGGCGAGCAACCTAAGGATAATGAATATATAAAATTAAATACAAACGAAAATCCATATTCCCCTTCTATGAGAGCAATTGAGAAAATAAAATCCATAAATTTTAGCAGATTAAGATTATATCCTGATCCAGATTGTACCGAATTAAGGAACACTTACTCTAAAATATTAGGCGTAAAATCAGAAAATATTTTTGTTGGAAATGGTTCCGATGAAGTTTTGGCTACAGCTTTTCAAACATTTTTTATGGAAAAAGAGAATGTTCTAATGCCAGATATATCATATAGTTTTTATCCTGTTTATAGTGATTTATATAATGTTAATGTAAAAAAAATACCTATTAAAGAAGATTTTACAATTGATATTAAAGATTATATGATAGAAAATAATGGAATAATTATAGCCAATCCCAATGCACCAACGAGTTTGTCTATCCCAAGGCAAGACTTAGAATTATTATTAGAAAATAATAATAATTCAGTAGTATTAATAGATGAGGCTTATGTAGATTTCGGCGGAGAAACTGTAGTAAAACTAATAGAAAAATACAAGAATTTATTGGTTGTAAGAACATTATCAAAGTCATATTCGCTTGCGGGATTAAGAGTAGGATTTGCAATAGGAGATAAAGAATTGATTGACGGAATGAACAAAATCAAAAATTCATTTAATTCTTATCCTATTGATATGATTGCACAAATTATAGCTGAAGAGGCTATAAAAGATATAGATTATTTTGAACAAAATATAAATAAAGTTATAAAAACAAGGCATTGGGTAACAGAAAAGTTAAAACTCCTTGGATTTGATGTTTTGGAATCAAAAACCAACTTTTTATTTATAATACATCATCAAAAATCTGCCAAAGAAATATTTGATAAATTGAAATCAAATAAAATTTTAGTAAGATATTTTAACAAAGAAAAAATTAATAATGGTTTACGAGTAACAATTGGGACTGATGAGGAAATGAAAATTTTTGTAGAATGTGTTAAAAAAATTGTAAAGGAGTGATATATTTATGAGAGAAGCAAAGCTTACAAGAAAAACTAAAGAAACAGATATTGAAGTACATATAAATCTGGATAAAAATGATGGCTATAAAATTGATACTGGAATAGGTTTTTTTAATCACATGCTAGAGCTATTTGCATTCCATAGTGGAATATCTTTAATAGTAAAATGTAAAGGTGATTTATTTGTAGATGGGCATCATAGTGTTGAAGATATTGGTATACTTCTTGGTAAAGCTATCAAAGAATCATTAGGAGATAAAAAAGGCATAAACAGATATGCAGATACCTTTTTGCCAATGGATGAAACTTTAGTTCATTGCTCACTAGATTTATCTGGAAGGCCATTTCTTGTATTTAATGCAGATTTACCAAGCCAAAAAGTGGGAGAATTTGAAACGGAATTAACTGAAGAATTTTTTAGAGCCATAGCTTTTAATAGTGGTATGACTTTACATTTAAATTTATTATATGGAAAAAATACACATCATATTATTGAAGCGTTGTATAAGAGTTTTGGAAAATCATTAAAAAAAGCAATCGAAATAAATAATGAAAACAAAAATCTAGTTATGTCTTCAAAAGGAGTTTTAGAATAATGGTTGTGATAATTGATTATAATGTTGGAAATGTAAAAAGTGTATTAAATGCCTGCAATAGAATAGATTTGCAAGCAGTTATTTCTAGAGATATTAACGTAATAAAGACAGCACAAGCAATTATATTACCCGGTGTAGGGAGTTTTCCTGTCGCGATGGCGAACTTAAAAAGATATGGATTAATAGAAATCTTAAATGATAGAAAATTAAATAATATACCTATTTTAGGTATATGCTTAGGAATGCAAATATTATTTGATAAAAGCTTTGAAATTGAAGAAACAAAAGGGTTAGGATTTTTAGAAGGAAATGTTAATTTAATTAAAACAAAAGCTAAATTACCTCACATGGGATGGAATCAATTATATTTCAATAAAAAAGATGAAAAAATATTAAAAAATATTTCAGAAAAAGATGATGTATATTTTGTTCATTCATATATGGCTGATATCAATAATAATGATGTTATAAGCTATACCCAATATGCTGAAACTAAGATTCCGGCAATAGTTGGAAAAGACAATGTAATTGGATGTCAATTTCACCCAGAAAAAAGCGGGAAAGTTGGAGAAAACATATTAAATGCTTGGAAGGAGATAATTGGATGTTAGTATTGCCTGCAATAGATTTAAAAGATGGTGCAGCTGTTAGATTGTATAAAGGAGACTATTCACAAAAAACTGTATATAGCACTGAGCCAGAGAAGCTAGCCTTAGAATTCGAGAAAATGGGAGCAAAATATTTACATGTAGTTGATCTTGACGGGGCCAAAAATGGAAAATGCATTAATCTTGAAACTATAAAAAATATCAGAAAAAATGTATCAATCCCTATAGAGCTTGGAGGAGGAATAAGAACTGAACAAATAGTAAGTCTATATTTAGATGAGATAGGAATAGATAGAGTTATTTTGGGAACATCAGCACTTAATAATCCATCTTTTTTACAAAAAATGATAAATAAATATGGCTCAGAAAAGATAGTAGTAGGTGTTGATGTAAAAAATAATTTTGTTTCTGTTTCAGGATGGCTTAAAACAAGTAAAATACATTATCTTGATTTTATAAAGGATATAGAAAATATGGGTGTAAAATATATTGTTGCAACAGATATTTCAAAAGATGGTACTTTAATGCGGGCCAAATTTTGAGTTATATGAAAACATAGCCAAAAGTTCTAATATCAATATAATAGTATCTGGTGGTATTAAAAACGCACAAAATATTCATCAAGTAAAAAATCTGAATTATTATGGTTGTATCGTGGGTAAAGCATATTATGAAAATAAAGTTAATTTAATGGAGGTAATAAAATGCTTAGAAAAAGAATAATACCTTGTTTAGATATAAAGGATGGCAAAGTAGTAAAAGGGGTAAATTTTGATGATTTAGAAGATATTCGGAAATCCAATACAATTTGCTAAAATTTATGAAAAACAATGTGCTGATGAAATTGTTTTCCTCGATATTACTGCAAGTTTTGAAAATAGAGAAATTGTTAAAGAAATTATCGAAAATGCTGCCCAACAACTAAGTATTCCATTGACTGTTGGAGGAGGAATTAGAACAATTGAGGATTTTCGAGAAATCTTAAAAAGAGGCGCTGATAAAGTCTCAATAAATTCAGCTGCAGTAAAAAATCCTTTATTAATATCAAAAGCATCAAAAGAATTTGGATCCCAATGTGTTGTTGTAGCAGTAGATGCTAAAAAAGATAAAAATGGAAATTTTAAAGTATATGTAAAAGGTGGACGTGAAAATACAGGATTGGATTTAATTAAATGGGTTAAAAAATGCGAAAAACTTGGAGCAGGAGAAATATTATTAACTTCTATGGATGCAGATGGAACTAAAAATGGCTATGATATTGAAATGACGAAAGCTGTAGTAGATAATATAAACATTCCTGTCATTGCAAGTGGTGGATGTGGTAGTATAAATGACATTGTTGATGTATTCAAGAATACCAATTGTGATGCAGCACTAGTCGCTTCTTTATTTCACTACCAAGAATCAACTATTGAACAAGTAAAATTAGAATTAGAAAAAAATAATATTAGTGTTAGGAGGTTTAAAAATGAAGCCTGATTTTAAAAAGATGGATTTGATACCAGCAATAGTGCAAGATTTTTATACGAAAGAAGTCTTAATGTTAGCTTATGTAAACGAAGAAAGTTATAAATATATGATAGAAAAAAGAGAAACATACTTTTATTCTAGAAGCAGAAAAAAGATATGGCATAAGGGCGAAACTTCAGGTCACTTCCAAAAAATAAAAAGTATAACTCTTGACTGTGATTGTGATACTTTATTAATACAAGTTGAGCAACTAGGTAGTGCTTGTCATACAAATAATTATTCTTGTTTCTTTAATAAAGTGTCTGAATATGAAAATGATATAGACAATTTTATTATAGAAAAAGTATTCAATATGATTAATGATAGAAAAAATAATCCAAAAGAAGGTTCATATACAAATTATCTTTTAGATCAAGGGATTGATAAAATCTGTAAAAAAGTTGGCGAAGAAGCAGCGGAAACTATTATAGCTGCAAAAAATTCAAATAAAGACGATTTAATTGGAGAAATAAGTGACTTAGTTTATCATGTATTAGTTTTAATGTTTGAAAAAAATATAAATGTTCGTGAAATAAAAAACAAATTAGCTCAAAGACATAAAATTGAGGGAAATAAAAAGATAGAACATCAAAAAGGAGAATATTAAATGTATGATCTACATATTCATAGTAATTATTCAGATGGTTCAGATGATTATATTACTATTTTAAAAAAAGCCAAATCTCTTGGTCTAAAATACATATCTATAACGGATCATGATAATTGTAAAGTTTATGAAAAAATAGCAGATGATGATATCACAAAATATTATCCAGGGAAATTAATACCAGGAGTAGAATTACAAGCTAATATTTTAGGATTTTCAATTGAACTGTTGGGATATTTTGTAGATTACAAAATTATAAACCAAGAAGTAAAAAAAATTTATAAATCATTTGATGTAATCAATAGAATTGAATTAGAAAGGTTATATACAAGATGTGTTTTGCTTGGTATGAAATTTGATTCTAATATTTTAAATAAATATAATGAAAGTAAATATTATTATGCAACAGAATTCTTACATACTGAAATGAAAAAGAATATGTATAATAAACAATTTGTTCCAGATGAGGATTCATGGGAAAAGGAATCTGTCTTTTTTAAAAGACATACTAGTAATATAAATAGTCCCTTTTATATTGACGAAAGTGATTTAATACCTTCTGTAGAAAATGTAATTAATTTAATAAAAAAAGCTGGAGGTTTAGTTTTTATCCCACATATTTATCAATATGAAGAAAATGCAAATAAAATATTAGATGAACTTATAAATAAATATGAAATTGATGGAATAGAGTGTTATTATCCAAGTTTTTCAAATTTACAAACAGAATATTTAACAAAATACTGCCAAACGCACAACAAATATATTTCTGGCGGTACAGACTATCATGGAAATAATCGACCTAACATTTCGCTAGGTACGGGAAATGGAAATTCTTTCATTACAGATAAAAATATTCAAATATGGATAGATAAAAAGATGGCAGAGAAATATTGATATTTTCTCTGCCAGAGGTTGAAGTTGTACTCAGTTATATCTGCTTAATGCTGTCGCTCGTACTTAAAATAACCTACTAAGGTATTTATTACCAAATACATCTCGCATGCTATGGTAAACCACGAGCTTAGCGATATTGCATATATGATGTAACAACCACTGATAACTAGGTTACCTAAACGAGTGATTTTTGTACTTGTACACCAATACGCATATATTCCGACTAGTGTTAAAATACAAGGAAATATGTCAACAGGCGATTCGTAGAAAACAATTGTTAATACAATTGCAATTATACCGAATAAAACCAAAAACCACGAAGGATTTCTTTTTCCTTTTATCTCGTTATAGATAAAAAGAAAATTCCGTAATAATGCAATTACACTAGCAATAATTCCCATTGTTCCAAAAAGCAAGATGTAAGAGATTACCAGTAATCCTTGATATATGCTACTAAAAATCAGGATATGTATTCTCTTTTTTTTACGCAAGCCAATGCCTAAAATTAAGTAAGCAATGACTACAACGATTTGAGAAATCCAATAAGTTAACATTGCAGTTACCCCCATCCTGTTAATACAACTTCAAACCTCGTTTTAGTGGTAATTAAATCTAATAATTACCCTTATTGCTTTGTATTGCAATATTATTATATCACTAAATGATATTAAATCAATACCTTTTTTTAATATTTATTATCATTTTTATTGACGTAGCATAGAAAAAGTGCTAAAATTAGTATACGTAAAATACCTGCATATTTGGAAAACTTTTTTTCCAAATAGCTAACACTGTTTTACTGAAAGGAGTAGTAATATGAAAACCAAGGTTGAGCCAAGGACTTTACCTGGATTCATGGAGTTAAATCCTAATGACCAGGTCAAGTTCAACCAGATGAAGGAAACTATACAACGTTCGTATGAGCGTTTTGGTTTTCTTCCTCTCGATACCCCAGTGATCGAATCTTCCGAAGTTCTTCTTGCAAAAGCAGGAGGGGAAACCGAAAAACAGATTTATCGTTTTAAGAAAGGCGATTCTGATTTATCTTTAAGATTCGATCTGACCGTACCTCTTGCCAAATTCGTAGCCGCGAATTACAATAATCTGGCTTTCCCTTTTAAGAGATACCAGATTGGAAAGGTCTATAGAGGTGAAAAAGCTCAAAAAGGTAGATACCGTGAATTCTACCAATGTGATATCGATATTATTGGGGATGGAACTCTTAGCATTATTAATGATGCACAAATTCCTAGTATTATCTATAACACATTTAAGGACTTGGGCTTTGATAACTTTACCATTTGTATCAATAACCGTAAGATACTTAATGGGTTATTCAAAAGCCTGAATTTGTCTGATTTGTCTACTGATATTTTACGTATCATTGACAAAATCGAAAAGATTGGTCTTGATGCTGTTAGAGGCGAATTAGATACACTTGGTTTAACACCGGATGCAATTGAAACAATTATCTCTTTTGTTTCGATTGATGGAACTCTCGATGAAAAATTATCCGAATTGAATGATTTCAATATTACGGATGAACTTTTTGTCGAAGGTGTTAAGGAACTTTCTGAAGTGATAAAATATATTCGCTTTTTAGGGGTTCCTGAAGGCTTTTTCACAATCGATTTAAAGATTGCAAGAGGTCTGGATTATTACACAGGAACTGTGTATGAAACATTTCTAGACGATTACAGAAAGCTTGGAAGTGTGTGTTCTGGCGGCAGATTTGACAGCCTTGCTGAATATTACACTGATAAGAAATTACCAGGTGTTGGTATTTCAATCGGTTTGACGAGACTGTTTTATCAGTTAAGCCAAATGAATGCCGTGAAAACATCCAGAAATTCAGTTTCTGATATTCTTATTGTTCCTATGAATGATGAGGATATTGAAGAATGTCTTAAGATTGCAAGCAAGTTAAGAGAAGAAAAGATTAATACAGATCTTTTCTTAGAAAATGCAAAACTTAAGAAGAAAATGAAATATGCTGACAAATGGAACATTCCTTATGTTGTCATCGTTGGTGAAGAAGAAAGAAAAACAAATTTATATTCTTTGAAAACCATGGAAACTGGAAACCAAATTAAGGTTTCTCTCGATGAAATCCTCGGCATTGTAAAATAAGTTAGTGTGCACAAAGGAAATGGATGATGAATGTCTCCATTTCCTTTGTCCTTTAAAAGGAGGCTTTTTAATGCTAAAAATTCAACAAGTTCTTCTGAACGAAAATGGCGAAAATGTTTTAAATGATTATTTTGACTCTATAATCTTTAAAACAAATTACGTTTTAGTAACAAAAGCTCACATGACAGGAATTTATGATAGAACTAGTTTTAAACAAATATTAAAATGTGAATGGGAAACAATCACATTTGAAAGAGGTTATATCATAGCTTCTCGAATCTCTCAAATTGGCGTTTTTGAATCTTCAGGACAAAACATCTTGCATAGTTATAACTGGGATAAGGTTAAACTTTTTGATGAAGGTATATTAGTCACGAAAGATTCAAAACAAGGTTTCTTTAGATATGATGGAACTATGATTCTTGATTGTATATGGAAACGAATAGTACCATATCATCAAATTTTGTTAGCTTACCAAGGACATGGTGCTAAAGCTATCAAATTCAACTATGATGGCTTAAAAGAAGAATGTTGATGAATTAAAACATTAAAAAAACAAAATAAGTAGGTAAATTACCTGCTTATTTTGTTTTTTACATATATATTATTCTTCTATATACAATCTATTATCAACACAATCAACCACCACTTTACTAGAAGGCTTAATTTTCTCTTCTAAAATTTTAGTAGCAATCAACGTTTCTAATTTTTTACTAACAAATCTTTTAAGTGGTCTTGCTCCATAAATTTGGTCATATCCATTATCTATTAAATAATTTTTAGCATTGTTTGTCAGTTCAAGTTTTATATGTTTATCTTCTAACCTTTTTTCTAAATCTTTTATTAATAAATCTAAAATTTTTGAAACTTCTTCTTTCTTTAAAGGTTTGTAAAATACAATTTCATCTAAACGATTTAAAAATTCTGGTCTAAAACTTTTTCTTAATAGTTCATTTACTTTTTCTTTTGCTTCGTTAGTTATTTCTCCTTCTTTATTTATTCCTTCTAATATGTATTCAGAGCCTAAATTAGATGTTAGAATTATAATTGTATTTTTAAAGTCTATGGTTCTTCCTTGGGAATCTGTTATACGTCCATCATCTAGTACTTGTAGTAATATATTAAATACGTCTGGATGTGCTTTTTCTATTTCGTCAAATAGTACTACTGAATATGGTTTTCTTCTTACACTTTCTGTTAATTGTCCACCTTCTTCATAGCCTACATATCCTGGAGGCGCACCTATTAATCTTGATACTGAGTATTTTTCCATATATTCTGACATGTCTATTCTTACCATGTTATGTTCATCATCAAATAGACATTCTGCTAGGCTTTTTGCAAGTTCAGTTTTTCCTACTCCTGTTGGTCCTAAAAATAGGAAAGAACCTATTGGTTTTTTGGGGTCACTTATACCTGCTCTTGAACGCATTATTGCTTCTGAAACATCTTCTACTGCTTCATCTTGGCCTATTACTCTTTTATGTAATAAATCTTTTAGGTGTAATATTTTTTCTCTTTCACCTTCCATAAGTTTTGCAACAGGTATTCTTGTCCATTTTGATACTATTTTTGCGATTTCTTCCTCTGTTACTTTATTTCTTAATAATACATTTTCTTTTTGATTTTCATTTGCTTCTTCTTGTTCTAGTTCTTTTTGTAACTCTGGTAATTTTCCATATCTTAATTCGGCTACTTTGTTTAGGTCATATTCTCTTTGGGCTTGTTCTATTTGACTGTTGGTTTTTTCTATTTCTTCTCTTAATTTTTGTACTTTTTCTATTGAACGTTTTTCATTTTCCCATTTTGCTTTCATTGAGCTAAATTTTTCTTTTAATTCAGATTTTTCTTTTTTTATTTTTTCTAATCGTTGTTTTGAAAATTCGTCTTTTTCTTTTGATATTGCAGTTTCTTCTATTTCTAGTTGCATTATTTTTCTTGATACTTCATCTAGTTTGGTTGGCATTGATTTCATTTCGGTTTTTATTAAACTGCAGGCTTCGTCTACTAGATCTATTGCTTTATCTGGTAAAAATCTATCTGTTATGTATCTGTTAGAGAGTGTTGCTGCTGCAATTAGACTGTTGTCAGATATTTTTACTCCATGATATACTTCGTATCTTTCTTTTATTCCTCTTAATATAGATATTGTATCTTCTACTGTTGGTTCATCTACCATTACTGGTTGAAAACGTCTTTCTAAGGCTTGGTCTTTTTCTATGTATTGTCTATATTCATTTAACGTTGTTGCCCCTATACAATGTAGCTCTCCTCTTGCTAGCATTGGTTTTAAAAGGTTTCCGGCATCCATTGCTCCCTCGGTTTTTCCGGCTCCTACTATTGTGTGTAATTCGTCTATGAATAATATTATTTTTCCTTCACTTTTTTTGACTTCTTGTAAGACTGCTTTTAGTCTTTCTTCAAATTCTCCTCTGTATTTTGCTCCTGCTACTAGTTGGCCCATGTCTAAGGCAAATATTGTACTTTCTTTTAGGCCTTCTGGTACGTCTCCTCTTACTATTCTTAGTGCTAATCCTTCTGCTATTGCTGTTTTTCCTACTCCTGGCTCTCCAATTAAGCAAGGGTTATTTTTTGTTTTTCTTGAAAGTATCATTATTACATCTCTTATTTCTGAATCTCTACCTATTACTGGATCTAATTTTTGGTTACGTGCTAATTCTACTAAATCTTGTCCGTATTTTTTTAATACATTATATGTACTTTCTGGGTTGTCACTTGTAACTCTTGTGTTTCCTCTTACTTGTGATAATGCTTTTAAGAATTCGTTTTTGGTTATTCTATATTTTTTAAATAAATCTCTAATATTATTATTTGCATTATCAAATAATGATATCATAATGTGCTCTACTGATATGTATTCGTCTTTCATCCTATTTGCTACTTTTTCTGAATTTGATAATACTAAATCTACATCTTGTGCGACATAAATTGAATCCAAACTTCTTGCTTGGCTAGTCATTTTTGGTGAATTTTTTATTTTGTTTTTTAGTTCTTCTTGAAATTCATTTGGTATATTCATATTTTTTAGTAATTGTTTTATTAAGCTTTCATCTTGTTCTAATAATGCTAGAAGTAAGTGTTCTTGTTCTATTTGTGGGTTTTGATTTTGTATTGCTATATTTTGTGCAGTGCTTATTGCTTCTAATGATTTCATAGTAAATTTTTGTGTATCCATTTTGATTCCTCCCATCTTTTATATTTATTATCTTCTTATATTATAGTACAAAATTTATAAAATTACATAATATTTATAAAAAAAAATTAATGTAGAAGTTTTTTATTTTTTCTACATTAATTTTTATAATAACTTTTTATTTATAATTTTTTTAGTTTGAAAAACGCCCTCCGTGTTCCACCTATTATTTCACCTGTTGTTGCATCTACAAAATATCTTTTATCCATGAATTTTTTAAATAGTTCTAAATTGTTTTCTATTTCTGATTGCATTTTTATAATTTCAGCATTTTCTAGGTGTTCAATTCTAACTTCCCATACGTTTCTTTCTTTTGCGTCATCTATTTTTATGGTGCTTGAGTCTTCTATATTATTTTCTAATTGATATAAAAATGTGTTCATTTTTTGTATGTTTTTAGTTGCTGTTATATTTGTAATTGGTATATTACTAAATTCGTTTTCCTTATCTTTTGCTATTTTTATTGCTTCTTCCATTGTTATTTCATATGGGTTATTTTCAAATGCATTGCTTATTTTTCCTGATATAGAATGTGCTATAATTTTTCCATTTAGTTTTCCTAAAGATATTTGAAATTGGTCATATGCATTAAATATTTGGTTATATTCCCTTGAAAATATTACTGTGTATTCATTTTTATCTTCGTTTCTCACTTCTTTTATTTTATAATTATCTACTGGAAATTCTAGGTCTTTTAGTGTGTTTTTAGCCATGCTTATTGCTTCTTCTTGACTTATTGATTCTAGCTTTGGTTTTATTTCTTGGAAATCATTATTTAAAAAATAATTAAATTTACCTGTTTCTGCATCAAATATAATTGTTATTCCTATATTTCTATTTTCGTTATGATATTGTTCATTAGTTCTTAGTGCATAGTAGCTGTTGCTATCGTCTGAATAACTTCTGTTTAGGTCTATTGCTTTTATTTCTTCATTTGGATATCCAAGTTTATTTAGTATTTCTTTTGCCTTATCTTTTATTTGTTCTTGAGATATTACTTTTTCTTTTTCTTCTTTGGTAAGTTTTGGTGGTTTTTCTTGGTTTATATCATATTTTCTTGGTTCTTTCCAGATTTTTTCATATGCTATAAATCCTCCATAGGTTCCTCCTGTTATTATTACTATTCCTAAAAATGATATTAAAATTGCTTTTAGTGCTTTTTTCTTTATGTTTTCTTCTTTTTTATTAAATGCCGTATTTATGGCATAATTAAAACTTTTGGGAGTGTTTATTTGTTTTTTTAGGATTTGTTTTATTTTTGTATCTAATTCGTCCATTTTAACTCTCCTCCTTTATATTTTTTTTTTATTTTTTGTCTTGCTCTAAATAGATTTGTGTTTATTGTGCTTTCTTTCATTCCTAGTATTTCTTTTATTTCTTTTACTGAGTAATCTTCCATATAGTATAGAATTATTATTATTCTTTCTGTGTATTTTAAATCTTTTATTAGTGAATAAAAATTTATATCATCTTCAATTTCTTTATAGTTGTTTGTAATTAGGTATTTGTCTAAATCATATTCATTTATTGATATGTCTTTTTTGTATTTTTTTCTGTATATTCTATTACATTTGTTTATTAGTATTTTTATTATCCATTTTTTGAATTTTGTTATGTCTTTTAGTTTTTTTATTGATTTAAAAGCTTCTATCATTGTTTCTTGTATAGCATCTTCTATGTCTTGAGTGTTTGTTATACGTGTTTTTGCTATTTTGTATAGGTCATTACTTATTTCAAGTATAAGTTTGGTAAATGCTTCTTTATCTCCTTTTTTCGCTTTTTGTATTAGCTCTTCCATTTTTTCCTCCTTAATCTAATATGTACATATTTAGATATCTATTTATAAGAGTCCATAAGGATTGTTAGATATTTCAATTTTTTTATTTTTTTAAATTAAAACACACTAATTATTAGTGTGTTTTTCTCTTTTCATTTTAAATTAGTTAATTCTTGGGATTTACGATATTTTATGTAGGATATTATGCATTATTAGTTTCTCAGTTATATATATATTGTTATACCTTTTTGTTTTATCTCTTAATTCTTTTCCCATTCCATTAAATATTCTTTTTCTCCTGTTTCTTCATCTATTTGTAGGTTTATATTTTTAAATCCCATGGCCATATAAAATGCGATTGCTGTTCCATTTTGGTAGTATACTTTTAGTGTTAGTTTTTCATATTTTTCTTTGCAGTGGTTTATTAGTTTTCTGCCTATTCCTTTTCTTTGGGCTATTTTTTTTACAAATAGTGCACCTATGTATTCATTGTTTAATAGGCTTATAAACCCTAGTATTTCTTCGTTTTCTACATATACATATGTTTCAGATTTTGGTAGGTATTCATTTTTTACTTTGTTATAATTTTCTAAAAAGTAGTCTTTGGGAATAAAGCTATGTGCTTCGAAGTTTCCTTTGGTCCATATTGTCATTACTTTGGTTGTATCTTCTTCTTTAAATTTTCTTATCATATGTTCCTCCTATTTTTTTAAGAGTTTTTTATATTTATATATTCTTTGTTTTTTTCATTTTTCCTTTATTTTTTAATCTTTTCTATATTCTAATATATCTCCTGGGGTACATTCTAGTATTTTACATATGGAATCTAATGTTGAAAATCTTATAGCTTTTCCTTTGTTGGTTTTTAGGATAGAAAGATTTGCTTGTGTTATTCCTATTTTATCTGCTAATTCTTGTGATGACATTTTTCTTTTGGCAAGCATTACATCTAAGTTTACGATTATTGACATATTCCTTCCTCCTTATATTGTTAAGTCATTTTCTTCTTTGAATTTTAGTGCTTTTTTGTATATTTCTGTTAATACTACTAAACCTATTCCAAATATTAAAAATACCAATGTTACTGTAGAGGTTAGTATTCTATATACTAATATATTTGGATCTGTGGTTTGAAAAAATAGTATTATGCTGTTTATCATAAATATTATTCCTATTATTATAGATGTTATATAGCTTATTTTTAGTTTTTTTATGTTGGATTCAATAAATACTTTTTCTTCTCTTAAATTTTCAAAAATTTTTAAGAATTGTATTATTAATATTAGTGCTGGTATGCTAGATAAATATATTAATAATAGGGTTTTAAATATTGTAAGGCTTGCTAGTAAGTCTATATTTTTTACTATTATATATGCTCCTGATATTATTGCTGCTATACATAATATTAATAGTATTTTTAAAAATATTGTTATTACTGATGATAAACTTTTTTTACCTAAAATCTTCATAGTTTTTCTCCTCTTCTATTCTTAAATCTATATTTGATAGTGCATTTTTTGCTTCTATTTTTGATAGGTTTAATTCTTGAAAGTCCATTTCTTCAATTTCTAATTCTCTTTGTTCATTATATAGATAATTTTTTACGCTTTCAACTACTTTTTGGTCATTGGTATTTAATAATCTTGTAAGTTGCGAAATTGCGTCTGTATTTGTGCTTGTTATTAGGTAGCCTATGTCTATTTCATTTTCTTCCGGATCTTCTAAGTATCTATCTATGTTGTTTTTTGCAATTATGTTATCTATATTTATAAAGTTTAATATTAGATACATTGTAGATGTTATTGTAATTATGGTTTTTAGTAAATCTATTTTTTTACCTAATATGTACGCAATTACTGGTATTGTTATGATTAGTTCTGTTATTAGTATAAAGTATACAAAAAGCCTTAAGTATGTGTAGCCATATTCTTGTTCATATAGACTCATTCTGTAGAATGCTGATATTATGATTATTATTGTAAATATTATGGTAAGGATGCTCATGTATTTAGTATATTTTGTTTCATTTTTTGTTTTTTCTTGTTTGTTTATTTTTGCTATAAATATTATTATAAAATTTATAAATGAGACAAACATTAATTGAAAAAATCCTTGCCTTGCGTAATTTGCATAATCAAAGTTTGGATCATTTCCTATTGTTGAAAATAGGTTTGTAAATTGTATTATGCTAAATATTAAGTATATTATATTTAATATTGTAAATATTGTGTTTATTGTCATGTTTTCTATGTTTATTCCACTTTTATATTCTTGTTTATCTTCTTCTATTTCTTCTTGATTATACATTGTGTTTTTTGCAATTAGGTTTATTATAAATCCTGCAATTATCATGAATGTAATTGCTATAAAAATTATTCTTATTATTAAGTCAAATGTGTTTGGTACTGAGACTATATTTTCTAAAAATGTGAATACTCCCTGAAACATGTTTGCAAATATTTCGTCTGCTGATATTAGTAGTAATAATACAACTATTATTATTGGTGCTGATATTAGTATTGATTTTCCTAATTTTCTTAAGTTTGGATCGTTTTTTTGTTCGTTTTCTTTTTTTCTTGGTTTAAAAAATTTTAGTACTTCTTCTATTGATTCTAGTGAGCCTAAAATTATTGCTAGTATATTATACATGAATTCTGGTAATTTTAGTTTCTTTTTGCTTAAATATATGCACATTATTATTAGCAGTATGATTATTACAAATATGTTTAAAATTCTGAAAAAAGTGTTGTTAAATATAAAATATGTACTACTTAATAAAATTATTGGTATGCTAAATATTATGGCTTTTTTGTCTTGAATTTTTTTGTTTTTTTCTAATATGTATATTAGAAATATTATGGTTGGTATTGTAAACATCATAACTGATATTCCTAAGTTTTTATCCCAAAATAATATTGATTGCAAGATACTTAGCAATAAACTTCCTATTATGATTATATTCATATACTATTCCTCCTTATTGGTAAATAGTATATGATATCGTTTATCATTTGTCAATATTTTTTTATTGTTTTTCAATAAATTCATATATAGAGATTGCTTCTTCTTGTATTTTTTCTATGCTAGTTGTTTGTTTTATTAGGTTTAGCATATATTTTGAATATGCTTTTGTTATTTTTTGTAGTTCTTTTTTTTCTAGATTGTTTAATTCGCTTTTTCTTTTATTTTTTAGTTTTGTTTTGTATTTGGTTCTTTTTATATTTTTTTTAATTATTTTTTCTTTTCTTTTTATTTTTTCTAACTCAATCATAGATAATTCTTTTGCAGAGTAATAATCTCCATGACTTACACAAGATACTATTTTTTCTAAGGTTTTTATATATTTTTCATTATTTACCATATTTTTACATCCCTTTTTATTTTTATTTTAAGAATAATAGTTGTTTTTTTAGATATCACTAATAGTGATACTGTGTTTTTGATTATGTTATCACATTTTACTTGTTAATTCAAGTGTTTTTTGGTTTTTTTAATTTCTTTTAAATCTAAAATCATGTGCAGTTTTAATGTGTTCAATATTTAAAAGTAGCTTGTTATACTAATACTAGCACTATACTTGAGATTAGGAGGTTTGCATTTATGAGTACTATTTCAAAATCTGAAATTGATAAAATTTTTGGAAAAGTTTTAAAAAAGTTTCGTGTAAAAAGAGGATTAACACAAGAAGATTTATCTGAAAGGTTGGGTATTTCTTTAAAATATATTTCAAGGATAGAAAATGGATACAATGGGGTTAAAACTCAAACTTTAATAAAATATTTGAATATATTACGTTTAAGTCCAAATATATTATATAAAGATTTCATAGAAGATGAGGAAACAAAGAAGACTATAGCTTTATCTGAGAAAATTGATACTCTTCCTCCAGAGAAAAAGGAGTTTATTAGTTCTATGATTGATTTATTACAAGATTTAGATGAAAAAACTCGCATAGATAAATAGTTTCTATGCGAATTTTTTTATTTATTCTTTCCAAAATGCTTTATATGTTAAATATGCTGAATATATATCAAATTTGCTTGTAACTTCGTATGGTGCATGCATTGAAAGGACTGGTACTCCGCAATCTATTACATCTGTTCCTTTATTGGCTAAGATATATGCGATTGTTCCTCCACCGCCTATGTCTACTTTTCCAAGTTCAGTTAATTGAAATTTTATATCATTTTTTTCTAATACATTTCTTACCCATGCTACAAATTCTGCATTTGCATCTGATGCTCCTGATTTTCCTCTTGCTCCTGTGTATTTTACTAATGCTATTCCATTTCCTAAAAAACCTGCATTGTGTTTGTCTGAAACTGATGCATATATTGGGTCAAATGCTGCATCTACATCTGAAGATAACATTTTTGAAAAACAAAATACTTTGTCTAGTAGGTTTGGTTTGTTTACTCCTAATTTGTTTAGTATTTCAGAAATGAAGAAGTCAAACATATGTGATTCCATTCCTGTATTTCCCATGCTTCCTATTTCTTCTTTGTCTGATAATATACATACTGCTGTATTTTTTACATTTTGTAATTCCATAAGTGCTGCAAGTGATGTGTATGCACATACTTTATCATCTTGGCCATATGCTGCTACCATGCTTTCGTCAAACCCAAGTGTTCTTGCTTTAAATGCTGGCACAAGTTCTATTTCTGAGCTTATAAAGTCTGCTTCTGTTATTCCATATTTTTGATTTAATATGTTTAGTATATTTAATTTTACTTTTTCTTGCACTTTTTCACAGTCAAATGGCATGCTTCCAATTAATAGATTTAGGTCTTCTCCATCTATTCCATTTTTTAGTTTCTTTTCCATTTGCTCTTGGGCTAAGTGTGGTAATAGGTCTGTTATTGTAAATATAGGGTCATTTTCATCTTCTCCTATGTTTATTTCTATTTTTTCTCCATTTGTTTTTACTATTACTCCATGAATACTAAGTGGAATAGTTGTCCATTGGTATTTTTTTATTCCTCCGTAGTAATGTGTTTTAAAGTATGCAAGCCCTGTATCTTCATATATTGGATTTGGCTTTAGGTCTAATCTTGGTGAGTCTATGTGTGAGCCTATTATGTGCATTCCTTTTTCTATTGGTTCTTCTCCTATTATTGCTAGATACATACTTTTTTCTCTATTTACAAAAAATATTTTATCTCCTGGTTTTAGGGTTTGGTATTCCATTATATCTTTAAAGCCATTACTTCTTGCTAATTTTTTAGTTTGTTTTATAAATTCTCTTTCTGTTTTTGCTGAATTTAAAAAGTCCATATATTTTTTTGATAAATTAAATATTTCTTGTTTTTGTTCTGGGGTAGTTTTTTCCCAACCGTTTTTTCTTTTATTAAATAGTTTTTCTTTTAATTCTTCTCCCATTTTTATCCTCCTTTAAAGCATTTTTCTTTTTATAAAGTATATCACTATATTTTTTATTTTTCCAGCTTTTTTATAATTTATTCCTAAAAATTGGTTATACTATTTTTGTTATAGTTTAATGGTTTTAAAATCAATTTTTATTTTTTATCATTTTGGGAGGTTTAAAAAATGGATTCTTTGTGGATAAATTCTACTTATAATATTGATAATTTCGAAACTTTGAATGAAGATTTAGATACTGATATTTGTATTATAGGAGCAGGTATTTTTGGAATTACTTGTGCTTATTACTTAAGTAAATTAGGTTTTAAAGTTGTTGTTTTAGAAAAAGATACTATTGGTAAAAAAACTACTGGTAATACTACTGGTAAAATTACTAGTTTACATGGTTTGTTTTATGATTATTTAATTAGTTCTTATGGAGAAAAATTTGCCAAAGATTATCTTTATGCAAATGAAGAAGCTATAAAAAATATTAAGGATATAATTGATAAAGAAAATATAAAGTGTGATTTTGAGTATCAAAATAATTATGTTTATACTACTTCTAATGATGAAGTAAGGGCTATTAAAAAAGAGGTTCAAGCTGTTAATTCTTTGGATTTTAATTGTGAATATGTAACAAAATGCGGTCTTCCTTTTGATATTTCTGGTGCTATTTGTTTTAAAAATCAGGCGCAATTTAACCCTTTAAAATATTTATTTGGATTATGTGATTGTATTGAGGCTTGTGGAAATAAGATATATACAAATAGTACGGCTTTTGATGTAAAAGTAGATGGTGATTATTATTTAACTTATGTAAGTGATTATGTAGTAAAATCTAAATATGTTATTATGGCAAGTCATTATCCTTTTATTAATTTTCCTGGGCTTTATTTTACTAAAATGTATCAATCTACTTCTTATGTTATTGCTATTGATCCTAAGAAAAGTTTGTTTAGTGGTATGTATATTAATTTTACTAATCCTATTTTTTCGTATAGAACTGCTAAATATATGGGAAAAAACTTACTTTTAATTGCAGGAGCTGACCATAAAACTGGTCAAAGTGGGGCTTTTATGGATACTTATGGTATTTTGGAAAATGAGGCAAGAAAATTTTATCCAAACTGCGACATTTTATTTTCTTGGAATACTAGAGATTGTATATCTCTTGATAAAATACCATATGTGGGTAGTTATTCTACTTCTATGCCAAATATGTTTATAGGAACTGGTTTTAAAAAATGGGGTATGACTTTGTCTAATGTTGCTGCAAATATTATTGTTGATAAAATTTGTAAAAAGCCTAATAGATATGATTATGTTTTTTACTCTAATCGTTTAAAACCTGTTAAAAATATAGATGAATTTAAAAATGTATTAGTTCAGTCTACTAATTCTTTGGTTATTAATAAGATTAAACATGTTAATACTAATTTTGATGATATTAAAAATAATTCTGGCGGTATTATAGAAATAAATGGTCAAAAAGTAGGAATATATAAAGATGATGATGGTAAAGTTTTTGCTGTAAAACCTATTTGTACTCATTTAGGTTGTCTTCTTTCTTGGAATGATGTTGATAAAACTTGGGATTGCCCTTGTCATGGTTCTAGGTTTGATTTTAGGGGTAAAAATTTATATGAACCTGCTTTTAAAGATTTAGAGGTTTTTGATTTAGAAAATTGAATAGGTTTTTATTTATTTTTTGTGATTATTATTGACTTGTAGTTATTTTTTTGCTAAAATGCAAGTAAATAAATCATATATTTATATGTTTATTTTTTGTTTATTAATGAACTAGATTTCTTCTTAACAAAGTAATCTAGTTCTTTTATTTTGAATTTCATTTTATTTTTGCTTAATTTATGTTATCATATATTTAATATATATTAGGAACATTTGATAGATTTAATCCAAGAGAAACTGATGAACTTGAATTATAGCCTAATAAATTGTAATTTGAATTAAGCTGTTATATTCAATTTATTTTTGCTGAATGTATTATCACAAAATTAGCAGCTTTATATATCTTAGAACAATATTTAGTTAAATATATTGGTGATAGAGATGCTGTTTATGATGTACCTAATGACATTTCTAGACTATTTGAAATGATAAATTATAAAACTCAAAGAAAAGTCATTGGAAAAAATATTTATGAAATGAATAAATATGATATTGATGAAATCTTTCAAGATTTTTAAGCTAAATAACAACAAATTCAAATTTAGATAAATCATAAAAAAGTGATTTATCCTCTTATTTTTTTGTTTTTCATAGAGCATAATATGATTTAGTTCACAACCAAAAACAAAACATAATTTAGATAAAACCTCTTTTTCATATCTTTCAACAGTTTCTTTATAATATTTTCTAATTGCATTTATACGAGAGTATAAATACGATGCTTGCTTTTTAAATGTTGTCATACTTAAAAATAACTAAAAAAGGATGGTTTTTATAAATTTTTCTTATGAATTTCGCTACTTTTTTATTTAAAATTTGCAACAAAAGAGAGAAGAATTTTTTATTCTTCTTCTCATTTTTTTAATTATTTTATTTAAAATATATTTCTTTTATAGCAATAATACTATCTATTAATTGCTCATATTTTATATCTTTTGCATACTCATAAGAACTCTGATATTTATTCCATTGTTCTTTTAAAGATTTATCATTTTGAATAGAATTTATAACATCTTCTACAATATTTCTATCATTTATTATATCAAAAGTTTCTCTATGTTTTGCTGTTTCTTTTATTGCAATAGCTAACACTTTATTTTGTATATTTTTCTTATCAAAATGTGTTAGCATATATAAATCATAGAAATCTCTTATTCTTGTATTTAAAATACTTCTTTTAATAATTGATTCATACTTTTCTGCAATAATTGTTTCAACATTATAAGTCCAAATTTCTATACTTCTTTTTTCTAAAAGTAAGTTATATTTGTAATTAATTTCTTTATAAGTTATCTTATCTCCAGCTGTAACATCTATTTTTAAATCAATAGGCATCTCATCAAAATATGCTTGTATATTCATTGTAGACCTATTGTCTATTCCTATAATTGAAGATATTAACATACCACCTTTTAATATAAAATTGTCTTTATATTCTGAAATAGATATTCTTTCTAATAATCTTTCAAGCATATAAGTCTGCATTACTGCTTGTGGTAAAGTTTTTTCTTTTTTTGCTATATTATTTATTTTTGCTTTTAAACTCATTGCGTTTTTTATCATAACAAAACCTCCATATATTTTTTAAGTATTTTTTCCATTTTAAATTCTTTTGCATATTTGCTTAATTTTATCAAGTTTTTATGTTTTCTTTTTATATATTCTTTCATTGTTGTATTAAAAATTTGTAAATCTATTTTATTTCTATCTCTTAATATATCAATAATTGTTCGTTCCATATCATATACTTTTATTGTCGTTTTATCTTGTAATTTTAATTTAATTATTCCTAATTCATACTTGTCCTCTTTTATATAATGTGCCTGTCTTATTTCATCATTTACTTTAATATTATTTTTAATAGTCATATCTTATTTTAGGGGTGTTCTATCTGTTAGTTGATAACAATATAGTGCAGTATTGTGTGAGAATACTCCTGTTTTATATCTTTGCTGTATCAAAAAGAAATCATTTACATTTTTTCCTTTTTTTACATATACGCTTTTTTCTTTTTTTTCTATATATCCTTCATCACACAATAATTTTAAATATTGTTTATGAATATTTAATTTTTTTAACTCGCTTGCTAAAATTATTCCATTATTATTTTCAATATAATTTTTTAAAATTTCTATATTTTTCATTTTGACCACCTTATACATATTATAAACCAAATGTATATAGAAGTCAATATTTTGAATAATATTCTATTTTTGTAAAAAATTTCATTTTATACATAAATTAGCATTAGATATATGATTTATTTTTCCTGTGCTTCCTTTCTTGAAAATATTAAAAATATATTTCCATCTTCATCAATCCATTCATTTTTCATTGATATAGATAGTCTATCAAGTAAAAGTACATATAGTAATTTACTATCTGAAGATAAGTTTTTATAATAAGGATTTATAAACAATTCTTTTGGAATTTGATAAAAAACTCTTTCAAGAACAAAATATTGGAATTTTTGAGAATTTTTTAGAATGTAAAAAAATTATGCTATTTTCTATATTCATTAGAAAATAGCACTTTTTATATCTCTTGACTGTTTTCAAATATTCTTAAATTCTCTTGAAAAACGGTCTAAATTGGTCGGGGCAGAGGGGTTCGAACCCCCGACCTCATGGTCCCAAACCACGCGCGCTACCAACTGCGCTATGCCCCGCTATAAAATACCTATATATAATAACATATATTAAAAACTTTTGCAACATTTTTTCATAAATTTTTATATTTTTGTGTTCTAATATATATAAATTCCTATTATAGATAATTACAATAAAGAATTATTTATAATAGGAATTTTATTTTAATCTTCAATTTCTATATAATTTCCTTCTGGCAATTCTTTGCTCTCTTCTTTTTTCTTTACTTCTATTTTTAGTGTTCCGTTTCTAAAGCTTGCTTTTACATCTTCATTTTTTACAGAATTTCCTACATAGAAACTTCTTGAACAAGAACCTACATATCTTTCTTTTCTTACAATTTTGCCGTCTTCTTTGTCTTCTTTATTTGTATTAGTTTTTGCTTGAACTGTTAAGTATCCGTCTTCAACATTTATTTTTATGTTTTCTTTTTCGTATCCTGGTAAGTCAATGTCTATTATATATTTGTCTTTTTTCTCCTTTATGTCTGTTTTCATTATTTTGCTTTCATTGTTTGTAAAGAATGGATCTTTGAATATGTCATCAAATAAATCAAAATCATTTCTTCTTGGTATCATCATCATAATACATCTACTTCCTTTCTTTTTATTTATGTGTTGACACCTTGTGCTTTGCTTAGTTGTTTAAAAGATATCTTTTAATTTTTACATTTTTATTATATCACGTTTTTTAGCAGTGTCAAGCGGAGAGTGCTAAATTTTACAAAACTTTCACATTTCTTTTGTAATAGTTTATTTTCTAAGAATTTAGCATCAGTTATTTTTTATTTATAAATTTTTAATAAATTTGAAATTATACTTGAAAAATACCTTTTTACACTGTATAATATAAAAGTATGCACCAGTAGCTCAGTCTGGATAGAGTAGTCGGCTACGAACCGTCAGTCAATAATAGCGAAAGCTATTGATATATAGGCAGTTTGGGAGTTGGTTTTTTGTTGTTCCCCCAAAGATGCCCCCACAAATGCTTAATTTTAATTTATAATACTAATTGAAATTTTGCAAAAATTGTTTTATAATAATTATATACGCGGCTATAGTTCAACTGGATAGAATGCAGGCCTACGAAGTCTGAGCTTGGGGGTTCAAGTCCCTCTAGCCGCACCAAATTAGGCATTTGTGAGTTTTTTGATTTAAGCACTTATTGGCGTAAGTGCTTTTATTTTTCGCCTAATTATCTTCTTTCCTGTATATCCTGCTTTTTTCTTATTTTCAGTATTTACAGTATTCGTAGTAGTTGTATTATCCATACCTTTACTCTCATATAATTTGTCAAATACTTCTTTGTTTGCTTTTGCATTTGCCTTATTAAATTCTTCTTTCTTTCTCTTGTCAGAGATATAAATATAATAAAAATCTGTTGTTTCAAAATCAGCATGTCCCATTATCTCCCTTAAAACTTCTTTATCCATACCGTTTTCGCTCATTAAAGTAGCAAAAGAATGTCTAAAACCATATACTGTCATATGTTCTAAATTATATTTTTTTATTATAGATTTTAATT
>CALXUW010000034.1 GCA_944391795.1 uncultured Clostridia bacterium | reverse complement strand
ATATAGATAATAAATTGTTTTTAGCAACAGCAACAACATGGAATTATGATAAGACAAAAGAACCGTATTTGTGGTTTGCAAAAAATATAGACACATATTCTGGAGGAATGCTATTAAATGATTTTGTAGTAGAGTCATATAGCAAAGATGAAGGAGAAGAATTAAAGAATTTCACATTAAAGTTATTAAATGAAGCAGACATTGTAATAAAAGATTTTAGCGTAGAAATTGAAGAACGCGATATAGATAGTAATATGCTAATGTTATTAAAGAATTTTAATATTCCTTCACCAATGTTACCACAAAAACAAAGAGATGTAAAAATAAGAATGACACATGAAGTTATTAATGATGAAGGAAATATGAAAAACTATGAATTAAACTTTAACAATGAATCTTCAGGAACACAAATTTTATTTTCATTTGCTCCAATACTAAAAGATGTTTTTGAAAATGGAAAAATATTAGTAATAGATGAAATAGAAAGAAGTTTGCATCCTAGTTTAGTAGAAATGATTATTAAATTTTTCCATAATCCAAAGATAAATAAAGGTAATGCACAGCTAATATTTAATACTCATGACACAAACCTATTATCTTTAGAAATGTTTAGAAGAGATCAAATATGGTTTGCAGAAAAAGATCCAAAGAAAGGAGCTACTGATTTATATCCTCTTGATGACTTTTCAGTTAGAAAAAATGAAAATATTCAAAAAGGCTATTTAAATGGTAGATATGGAGCGATTCCTTTTGTGGCTACAGGTGATAGCTTATGGGAAGATTAGAAAGTTTTAAGCAAAGAGGAAGAAACAGGCAAAATAGAAAAAGAAAAACTATTATTGTAATAGGCTGTGAAGGAAATAATAAAACAGAAGAAATTTACTTTAAAAACTTCAATACTAGAAAATGTATTATAAAGTTTTCTACAGGAAATAGCACAGATCCAGTTGGAATTGTTAATAACTTAATAAAATTTGTAAACAATGACATTGGAAGAGAAGAAGAGGATAAATATTATGTAGTTTTAGATACAGATGTAAATCAAGATAAACAAAGTCAGATTGATAAAGCTAAGAAAATAGCCTTGGATAATGGAGCCCAATTTATAACTTCAACTCCAACATTTGAATATTGGTATAGATTACATTTCGGATATACAACAAAAACATATCATTCAAGCCAAGAAGTTCAAAATGATATAAAAGATAAAATAAAGGGATATACAAAAAGTATGAATATATATCCCATTTTAAAAGAAAAAACAGATTTGGCTATAAAAAATGCAAAAAAAGTTGAAAAGCATCATTTGGATTTAGGACAAGCTTTAGATAACGAAAATTGCAATCCTTATACATCAGCATATAAAGTTGTAGAAGAACTAATAAAAAGAAATAATTAATGCAGATTAAAAGCAAAGTATGACAGTGATTTTGAAATTACAGGATTATAAAGGAGGAAATAAAAAAATGCTACACACAATAAAAGACGATTTCGACGAAACCACAGACGATATTCTAAACTCAATAAATAACATGCTAAAGAAAAAAGACCAAGAAAAAGCACAAGAAGAAAAAACAAACTAAAAAAGAAACTAAAAAAATAAAAAATTAGGAGGAACAAAAAATGGGAAAATTATTTGTAATAGATGGTACAGATGGAAGTGGAAAACAAACACAATTTACAAAACTACAAGAAAGACTAACAAAAGATAATATAAATTTTAAAACAGTAAGCTTTCCAAATTACGAAAGTCCAAGCTCATCTTTAGTTAAAATGTATTTATCAGGAAAATTTGGAGAAAACGCAAAAGATGTAAGCCCATATATTGCATCAACATTTTACGCAGCAGATAGATATGCAACATTCAAAACAGGATATCAAAAATTCTATGATGAGGGTGGAATAATACTAGCAGACAGATACACAACAGCTAATATGGTTCATCAAGCAGGCAAAATAAAAGATAAACAAGAAAGAAAAAAATTCTTAGATTGGTTATGGGATTTCGAGTTTAATTTATATAGTTTACCAGTACCAACCGAAGTTTTCTTCCTAAACATGCCAGTAGAAAAATCATTAGAACTTATACAAAACAGAGATAACAAATTTACACACAATACCAAAAAAGACATACATGAAAGAGATAAAAATCACCTAATCGATTCATACAATGCAGCCTGTGATGTTGCAAAAGATTATAACTGGTATGAAATAAAATGTATAAAAGATAATAATTTAAGAACCATAGAAGATATACATGAAGAAATTTATAAAGAAGTAAAAAAACACATATAGTTTTAAAAAATAAAAAACAAAGAAAAAATGAATATAAATGTGAAAAAAAGAGAAAAAATGAGATATAATAAAAACAAAAGAAAGCTTTTTTCCTACCAATAACTAAATAAGACAAAAATAAACCAAAATAAAATTTGGAATAATTTTCAAAAAAATGTATAATATATATCGATGGTGCATTATTCTAGTCATACAAACTTTATGAGGGTGGGGCTAAAAATCCACTAAAGGGCACATCGTTGAAGTTTCTTGTTTATGCGCGAAATGCCAGTTTTGTGTGTATTCAGGGAGTAAAGAAGTGAGGGTATTATGTAATGGCATACATAAGATTCCCTGATTTCGCGGAGGCTTAAATAAATTTTTTTTAAGTATAACCTATGGTGAGTGCCAAGACACAAAATACATAGAGTAGCCTGTCTCGAGTGAAAGTATTGGGATTAATTTAAACAAAAATAGAATAAATATTGGCCAGATTTAATCTATTTTATATTATGAAATTACTTTTGCAAAAAAGACTAATAAAGTTATAAAAGTATGTTAAGGAAAACTTCTAGAATGTTTGCCAAAAAACAAAAGAGCAAAGAAGTCTAGGGATTAAGGTACAGATTTAAGTGGCGATCTGGTGTCTATTAAAATAAAAATAGATATTTTTCTTAAGCGGAAACGGCTCTAACAGTAATGTTAAGCGAAAAATAGAGAAATTCGACCAGACCTAAACTGTAAAATTTACTTAGGCTTTTACCATCTTGTTTTTTATATAAATAAGTAATATACAAAAAGAAGGAGGACTATTTAAACTTAAGATGGACAAAAAAAGTCTTGAAAATAATCAAAATAAAACAAATAATAAAGAAAATAAAAATAATAAAAAAGACCACTCGGAAAGTATAGGGTGGTTTATAAAAATATTTATAACAACATTTATTTTATCAATTGTATTTTCATTTATTTCAACAAATGGAATATCAAATTTAAGCCTAATACCAGCAATTCTTATCTTATTACTTGTAATATTAGTAGGTATAGCATTTGATATAGTAGGTGTTGCAGTAACAGTAGCAAATGAACATGAATTTCATGCTAAAGCTACAAAAAAAGTAGAAGGCTCTAAAAGCTCAATAAAACTAATAAGAAATGCTCCAAAAGTAGCCAACATATGTGCAGACGTAATAGGAGATATATGCCGGAGTATTAAGTGGAGCAATTAGTGCATTAATATCAATGAAAATAACAAATCAATTTGGACTAAATTTCGACATACAATTCTTACTAAGTGCATTAGTCGCAGCAATGACAGTAGGAGGAAAGGCACTAGGAAAAGGAGTTGCAAACAATAATTCAACTAAAATAGTTCATGCAGTAGGAATAGTATTAAATAAATTTCATAAAACAAAATAAAATTAAGATAATTAAACAACATATCTGCACAAAAGCAATAGATATGTTGTTTTTTAGTAAATTTTAGTATAAAATAAACAATAATAAAAATAATAAATGATAGGTGATAAAAATGAAAATATTAATAACAGGAGCATCATCAGGAATAGGAAAAGATATGGCAAAAGTTTTAAATAAAAAAGGAAATGAACTAATACTAATTGCCAAAAATAAAGAAAAATTAGAAAAAGTAAAAGAAGAACTAGAAAAGACTAATAATGCTAAAATACAAATAATTTCAAAAGACATATCTAAAGAAGAAAATTGCATAGAAATATACGAACAAAACAAAAACATAGATATTTTAATAAATAATGCAGGCTTTGGAGACTGTGGTAATTTTACAAAAACATCATTAGAAAAAGAAATAAATATGATAAATACAAATATAATTGCATATCATATTTTAACAAAATTATACCTAAAAACCATGAAAGAAAAAAACTCTGGAAAAATACTAAATGTGGCATCAATTGCAGGATTTATGCCAGGGCCATTAATGGCAACATACTATGCTACTAAAGCATATGTAGTAAGACTATCAGAAGCAATAAGAGAAGAATTAAAAAAAGAAAAATCAAAAGTACAAATAAGCATATTAGCTCCAGGTCCAGTAAATACTAATTTTAACAATGTAGCAAATGTAAAATTTCATATGAGAGAAGCAAACAGTATGCAAGTTGCAAAATACGCCATAAAAAAATTAGAAAAGGGAAAATTTTATATAATACCTGGGATAGACATAAAAATTGCAAAAATAGCAGTAAAATTATTTCCAACAACACTAATTAGCAAAGTAAATTACAAAATACAAGAAAGAAAAGTTTAAATTAAATAAAAAATAATTATTGACAAAACCAAACATACATTCTATAATAACAATGGTGATATTATGGAAAAACAAATATTACATGTAGACGTAAACAATGCATTTTTAAGTTGGACAGCAGTTGAAATGTTAAAAAACCGGAAGCAAATTAGACATAAGACAAATACCATCAATAATAGGAGGAGACGAATCTAAAAGGTCAGGAATAGTACTTGCTAAAAGTACTAAAGCCAAAGAATTTGGAATAAAAACTGCCCAAACAATATACCAAGCAAGAATAAGATGTCCTAACATAAAAATATATCCTTCAGATTATAAAATATATAAAAAATATTCAAATCAATTATATAGTCTATTATCAGAATACACAGACAAAATAGAAAGATTTAGTATAGACGAATGTTTTTTAGACATGACTAATTATCTAATGAAAGATACTTTACTTAATAAAGCAATTGAGATAAATAAAAGAGTAAAAAAAGAATTAGGCTTTACTGTAAACGTAGGAGTTGCAAACAACAAACTTCTAGCCAAAATGGCATCAGACTTTACAAAACCAGATAGAGTACATACTTTGTTTAAAGAAGAAATACCAAAAAAAATGTGGCCTTTGCCAGTTTCAGAACTATTTATGTTAGGTAAAAAGACAGTACCTAAATTATATAACATGCAAATCAAAACAATAGGAGACTTAGCAAAATCAAATAAATATTTATTAGAAAAAAAATTTGGCAAGCATGGAGCCTTAATGTGGGAATATGCAAATGGAATAGACAATTCAGAAGTAAAATATTTACCCGAAAAACCTAAATGCATAGGAAACTCTATAACATTACCCAAGAACATAAATAAAATAGAAGAAATAGAAGAAATAATACTTACTTTAACAGAGCAAGTAACTTACAGATTAAGAAAGCAAAACCTACTTGGAACAACAGTAAGTGTGCAACTAAGAACAAAAGACTTTATAGATACTACCCATCAAGGAAAACTAAAAGAACCAACCAACAGCACAAAAGAAATATTAGAAAAAGCAAAAGAATTACTAAAACAAATGTATAAAAAAGAAGAACAAATACGTCTAGTAGGAGTAAGAGTAGATAATCTAGTAGAAAAGCACGAAAAACAACTTTCGTTATTTTGTAATAAAAATCACGAAAAGCAAGAAAAACTAGACAAAGTAATAGATGAACTAAAAAATAAATATGGATACAATTCAGTAACAAGAGCAGGAAAAATGGATTTAGGAAATAAAATAAAATTTAAACAATAGCATTTTATTTAGGAGAATTACATGAACGAACTAGAATATAACGGAGAAAAAATACAATATTATTTAAAAAAATCAAAAATAAAAAACATATATATACAAATAAAAGAAGGAAAAGTAATAGTAAAAGCACCACTAAAAATAAAAGACGAATATATAAAAGAGGTTTTAAACAAAAAATCAAAATGGATATATGAAAAAATAAAACAAAATAAAGAACAAAAACAAGAAAAAGAAATAAAACAAGAAGATATATATAATTTAGAGCAAATAGTTAAAGAAAGCATAGAAAAATATCAAGAAAAATTAAATCTAATTCCGAACAAAGTTAGAATAAAAGACATAAAATATGCTTGGGGAAGTTGCACTAGCAATAAGAACATAACAATAAATTTAAAATTAGCAACAAAGCCTAAAAAAGTAATAGAATATGTAGTATTACACGAAATGTGTCATTTAAAATACATGAACCATTCTAAAAACTTTTGGAATTTAGTTGAAAGTAATATGCATGAATACAAAGAATATAAGAAAATTTTAAATAAATAACCCCCAAAAAAACTTGTAAATAAAAAATAATTAGTTTATAATAATATAAAATCATATTAGGAGAAACGTAAAATATGTGGAAAAGAAAAGAATTGAAACAAAAAGCCAAAAAAGTTGTCAAAAATAATTATTGGACAGCAATTATTGTGTGCTTTTTAATAGCCTTATTTACAGGAGAGTTTGGTACCTCAACAGTTGTAATATGGAAAAATAAAGGTTCAATGGATCCTAACTATATAATACATAATCAAAAAATATTAGAAAATAACCAAACAGCACAAGAATACGCTAAAAACTCTATATTTGACGAGCAAAATCTAAAAAGTACATTAGATGAAACACAATTAAAAATTTTTGAAGCACTAGAAGCAAACTTAGATGATGCAACAAAATCACAAAAATATATATTTAAAATATGGGATGCCATAAGCTCATTTAAAGTAAATGAACCAAGTTTAGGAATTATAATTGGACTAACAGCAATTATCTCATTCTTATTTGTAATAATAATTTCAGACCCATTAATAGTTGGAGGCAAAAGATATTTCTTAAAAGCAAGGAAAGGGAATACTACAAAAGCTGGAATAATGCTAGAAGTATTTAAAAGAAAAAATTGGTCAAATGTTGCAGCAATAATGTTTTTAAGAAATCTATATAATGCACTTTGGTACTTAACAATTATAGGAGGGGTAATAAAAACATATGAATATAGAATGATTCCATACATTCTAGCTGAAAACCCAAAAATAAAAAGAAAACAAGCATTTAAACTATCAAAACAAATGATGAAAAATAACAAATGGAAAACCTTTGTATTAGATATGTCATTTTTTGGTTGGAACTTTTTATCAGTACTAACCCTTGGGATAATTGGAATTTTGTATGTAAATCCATATAATTCAGCAACATTAGCAGAACTATATATTACTTTAAGAAGTAAAGCTATAAAAGAAAAATATGAATATTATGAAGAATTAAATGATAAAGAAATAAAATCTAAATAATAAAAATATGCATTTTCTAAAAAAACATTTACGAAAATGCATTTTAAATTTAAAAAAAATCAAAAAAAGATATCGAAATATAGAGAATTATACAAAAAAATGTTATAAAATACATGTAGAAAAAAGAAATAATTTGTAGAATATAGAAATAAAAAATAGACAAAATAAAAACAATGTAAAAACAAGCAAAATAAAGAAAAATAATGCGATGAAAAATCCTTGCAAACCCTTAAAAATAATAGTATTATTGAAAAGCAAGATACAAAAGAAGGGAGATAAAAAACTTGAAGATTTTTTTCGGTAGTACATTTATAGAAAAAGAAAAATTAAAGGAGGCAGGGATTAATTATCCAATAAAATTAGAATATTACAAAATTATTAATGAAGATGAAATAATAAAAAAGCAAAATGCAAAATTTGGAATAGATATAATAAAAACTAAATATCTAGGAAATAGCATAAAAACAGACAATAAAATGATAAAATATGTATCAAATGATGAAAATAAAATAGAAGAAATTTTAAATATTTTCAAAGAAAATGCAGTTACACCAATAAATGCTTTAGAAGTTATATCTGATTTTTCGAAAAATAAAGTTTATATATAAAAAACTTTTAAATCAAAAAATTTATATATCAATTATTTGCATTATTTACATTTTTTTTATTCAAAAGCTTGCAAAATATAAAAAGATGAACTAGAATACTTGTAATAAATAAAAAACAAAGATAAGGAGGAGTATATGGCTGAAAAATTAGTAATAGTCGAATCACCTGCAAAAGCCAATACAATAAAAAAGTTTCTAGGAGGAAGTACAAAAGTAGTTGCCTCTATGGGACATATAAGAGACCTACCTAAATCAAAATTAGGAATAGATGTAGAACACGACTTTGAACCACAATATATAAATATAAGAGGAAAAGGAGATTTAATAAAATCACTAAAAAAAGATGCAAAAGAGGCTAAAAAAGTATATATAGCAACTGACCCCGACCGTGAGGGAGAAGCAATTGCATGGCATCTAGCCAATATATTGTCAAGTGAAAAAGATAAAATAACAAGAGTAACCTTTAACGAAATAACTAAAAACGCAGTACAATCAGCAATAAAAAAGCCAAGAGATATAGATATAAATTTAGTAGATGCACAACAAGCAAGAAGAGTTTTAGACAGAATAGTAGGTTACAAAATAAGCCCAGTATTATGGAAAAAAGTAAAAAGAGGCTTATCTGCAGGAAGAGTACAATCAGTCGCAGTAAAACTAATTGTAGATAGAGAAGAAGAAATAGAAAAATTTATACCAGAAGAATATTGGAATTTATACGCTCTATTAGAAGACAAAGAAAGCAAAAAACAATTCGAAGCAAAATTTTATGGAAAAAACTTAAAAAAGCAAGAAATTCACAATAAAGAAGAAGTAGATAAAATATTAGAAAACATAAAACAAGCTAAATACATAGTAGAAGAAGTAAAAAAAGGAGAAAAGAAAAGAACCCCAGCTCCACCATTTACAACAAGCACAATGCAACAAGAAGCCTCAAGAAAACTTGGATTCACCCTAAAAAAGACCATGTCGATAGCACAAGGACTATATGAAGGAGTGAAAATAGAAGAAAGAGGAACCATAGGTTTAATTACATACATGAGAACAGACTCAACAAGAATCTCCGAAGTTGCAAGGACAGCCGCAAAAGAACAAATAATAAAAACATATGGGGAAGAATATTATGAAAATAGATACTACAAAACAAATAAAGACTCACAAGATGCACATGAGGCAATAAGACCAACATATGCAGATTTAGAACCAGACCAAATAAAATCATCATTAACAAATGATCAATATAAACTATATAAATTAATATACAATAGATTTATGGCAAGTCAAATGTCATCTGCAATCTACGATACTATGGCAGTTACAATAAATGCAAATGACTACAATTTTAAAGCAAATGGGCAAACAATAAGATTTAAAGGATTTATGACATTATATGTAGAAGGAACAGATGCAAAAGAACAAGAAGAAGAAAACATGCTTCCAAACTTAAAAGAAAAAGAAGAATTAACTCTAAAAAAACTAAACCCAAAACAAAGTTTTACAGAACCGCCTGCAAGATATACAGAAGCAAGCCTAGTAAAAGCATTAGAAGAAAAGGGAATAGGAAGACCTAGTACATATTCTCCAACAATTACAACAATACTAGAAAGAAGATATATAGAAAAAAATCAAAAACAACTAGTACCAACAGAACTAGGAAAAATAGTAAACAAACTACTAACAGAAAATTTCCAAGATGTAATAAACGTACAATTTACCGCCAAAATCGAAGACGAATTTGACGAAATAGCAGAAGGCAAAGAACAATGGAAAAAGATGATAAGAGAATTCTACGGACCATTTGAAAAAGAAATAGAAAAAGTAGAAAAAGAATTAGAACATGTTGAACTAGTAGATGAAGTCTCAGACATACCATGTGAAAAATGCGGTAGAATGATGGTATATAAATATGGAAGATACGGAAAATTTTTAGCTTGTCCAGGATATCCAGAATGTAAAAACGCAAAACCAATAGTAGAAACAATAGATGTACCATGTCCTAAATGTGGAGGAAAAGTTCAAGTAAGAAAAACAAAAAGAAGAAGAAATTACTATATTTGCGAAAACAACCCAAAATCATGTGATTACATATCATGGAACAAACCAAAAAAGGGAGAAAAATGGAATCCAGAAGAAAAAATAGACTTTAAAAACGAAAAAACTGAAAAAAAGAAAAAAACAACAAGAACTACAAAAAAAGCAAAATCTAAAACTACAAAAAGTAAAAAAATATAAATAAAATTAGGAAAAGTCAAGATAATATCTAAAAAGTCTTGACTTTTAGCAATATATTTGTTATCATATTATTTGCAAAATGCGGGAATAGCTCAGTTGATAGAGCGCCGCCTTGCCAAGGCGGAGGTCGCGGGTTTGAGCCCCGTTTCCCGCTCCAAATATTTTTTTTAAAAAATGTTCTATTTTAAAAAATACATAAATATAATTAAGTATGATACGGCGACATAGCCAAGTGGCTAAGGCACGAGTCTGCAAAACTCTGATCCCCGGTTCGAATCCGGGTGTCGCCTCCAACGACGTTTCTGTTCGAACTTTTTTAGAACAGATAGATATGAAAATCAATCAGTAAAATGGTTGATTTTTTCTTTTGAAAAAAATCATCCTAATTCTATATAGAAAGGATGGTGCTTGATATGAAGATAATTAAGCAAGAACTAGAATTTGAGGAATGTCTAAAACAACGACTTGAATTTATATGTGAGTTTTCAAAAGTTACTCATACTTTTATCAATGGTAGTATTAGAAAATTAGATAAAACTAATCTTACATATATTGAACCACATAGAGTGATTATTAAAAATATTACTCTTTTAGTTTTTAACTATTCAAATGATGTGTATATTTCAAATTTGACTAAAAAGATTAAATTATCAGAGTTAGAAGAATATTTGAAAAATATATGAATTGTAAATATTTGACATTTCTTTAAATCGTGATATAATATAGACAATAAATTATGTATAGCTATCTGTCAAGAGCTATATAACTATGAGTACTTTGAAAAAATTATATTATATTGCATTATTATATTTTAGTTTATGATAAATGGATTTAAGAGATGTCAGTAGTACTCGTGTACTTTGATGTCTCTTTTTGTTTTATAAGGAGGTTTGAAAATTGAACGAAGAAAAGAAAAAATGTGGATTGTATATGAGAGTTTCAACAGAGGATCAAGCTAGAGAACGGCTTTAGTCTTCC
>CALXUW010000033.1 GCA_944391795.1 uncultured Clostridia bacterium | reverse complement strand
AATTCTCTAGCTATACCGTGCATAGTTTGGTTTAATCTGCAACCTAATCACCTCCTTGAGCAGATTATCTAATTCGTCCCATTGCATTTGTATCTTCACCTCCTACGATTAACATAAATATATTATATCATGGATTTGAGATACAAAAAAATATGTAGGAAAAACGACATTTTTCTTTGCCATTTTCCTACATAAAATTATACCATTTACAACAAAAATATCTTTTTAACAAATAAAATCAAAAAATTAAACAAAAATACTTGTATTTTACAACAATTTGTGCAATAATACTAATATAATATATAAAAACAATAAAAAAGAGGAGTAAGTTTATAAAACTTTAACAGAGAATAGAAGTCACAGGCTGAAAGCTTCTTAAAAAATTGATAAACTGAAGGTAGCTTTTTTAGTTGATATTTCTGAAAAAACAAAAGTAAGATATCCGTTTTGGCCACGTTACAAGCTAAATTAAGATGTTATCAAAATTGATAATAAATAAGGTGGTACCGTGAATAATAATTCGCCCTTATACTATAAAAATAGTATAAGGGCTTTTTAAAACCTAAAACTTACAAACAAAAATCTATAACAAATTATTATAACTTTTAAAATAAAAAGGAGGAAGATATATGTTAAAAGAAAAGTTTAATCCAAAAGATTTTGAAGAAGAAATCTACCAAAACTGGGAAGAAAATGGCTATTTTAAACCTAATATGGACAACACAAAAGAAAGCTTTTGTATAATGATGCCACCACCAAATGTAACAGGAAAATTACACATGGGGCATGCATTAGATGATACAATTCAAGATATTTTAATTCGTTTTAAAAGAATGCAAGGTTACAATACCCTATGGCTTCCAGGAAGTGACCACGCAGCAATTTCAACAGAGATGAAATTAGTTCAAAAGCTAAAAGAAGAAGGAAAAACAAAACAAGATTTAGGAAGAGAAAAATTTATAGAAGAAGCATGGGATTGGACAAAACTATATGGCGGAACAATACAAAACCAACAAAAAAAACTAGGATGTTCATGTGACTGGGAAAGAAGAAGATTTACAGTAGATGAAGGCCTATCAAATGCAGTTTTAGAACAATTCATAAATCTATACAATAAAGGTTTAATCTACAAAGGAAAAAGAATGGTAAACTGGTGTACAAACTGTAATACTTCAATATCAGATGCAGAAGTAGAATATCATGAAGAACAAACCCATCTATGGCATATTAGATATAAAATAACAGGAACTAAAGATAAATATATAATAGTTGCCACAACAAGACCAGAAACAATGCTAGGAGATACAGCAGTAGCAGTACACCCAGAAGATCAAAGATACAAAGACTTAATTGGAAAAACATGTATACTACCTATAATGAACAAAGAAATACCAATAATTGCAGATTCATTTGTAGAAAAAGAATTTGGAACAGGATGTGTAAAAATAACACCTGCACATGACATGAACGATTATCAAGCAGGACTAAGACATAATTTACCAATAGTAGAAGTATTTGATGAAAACTTCAAAATGGGAAATTTAGTTCCAAAATACAAAGGAATGGATTTACTAGAAGCAAGAAAAGAAATAGTAAAAGAACTAAAAGAAATAGGAGCACTTGTAAAAGAAGAAGAATACACACATAATGTAGGAAAATGTGAAAGATGTAAAAGTACAATAGAGCCAAAGATTTCAACTCAATGGTTTGTTAGAATGAAAGAACTTGCAAAACCAGCAATAGAAGCTGTAAAAAATGATGATGTAAAATTTATACCAAAAAGATATGAAAAAACCTATTTCAATTGGTTAGAGAATATACAAGATTGGTGTATTTCAAGACAATTATGGTGGGGACATAGAATACCTGCATATTATTGTGAAGAATGTGGAAATATTCATGTAGCAAAAGAAAAGCCTCAAAAATGTGAAAAATGTGGAAGCTCTAAAATATATCAAGATCCAGATACACTAGACACATGGTTTAGTTCTGCATTATGGCCATTTTCAACACTAGGTTGGCCAGATAAAGAATCTCAAGATCTAAAAACATTTTATCCAACAAATGTACTAGTAACAGGATATGACATAATTTTCTTCTGGGTAGCAAGAATGGTATTTTCAGGTTTAGAAGTAATGAAAGAAAAACCATTTAGTGATGTTTTAATACATGGAATAGTAAGAGATTCTATGGGAAGAAAAATGTCAAAAACATTAGGAAATGGAATAGACCCAATAGAAGTAATAGAAAAATATGGTGCAGACAGCTTAAGATTTTCAGTAATTTCAGGAACAACCATGGGAAATGACATAAAATATATGCCAGAAAAACTAGAACAAGCCTCAAACTTTGCAAACAAAATCTGGAATGCAGCCAAATTTATAACAATGAACATGGTAGAAGAAAAAGAAATAAGAGAATTTCATAATAAAAATTACGATGAAAACACAAAAAAAATAAAAGAAGAAACTTTAAGATTAGAAGACAAATGGATAATAAATAAATTAGATAGATTAACATTAGAAATAACAAAAAATCTAGAAAATTACGATTTAGGAGTAGCACTTGACAAAATATATGCATTCATCTGGAATGAATTTTGTGATTGGTATATAGAAATAGTAAAAAATAGACTATATAGTGACAATAAAGAAGAAAAAGTAAAAGTATGTTATGTATTAAACTATGTATTTACAGAAGCAATGAAACTATTACATCCATTTATGCCATTTATAACAACTAAAATATATCAAAATTTAATAACAGATGGAAAAGATTTAATAATAGCTAATTGGACCACTCCTAAAATCAAGTTTAGTTATGATTGCGAAGAAGAAATAGTAGAAAAAATAAAAGAAATAATAATAGAAATAAGAAATATAAGAGCCAACATGAATATACATCCATCAAAAAAAGCAAAACTAATATTTGTAACTAAAAAATACAAAGAAAACATACAAGAAGCAAAAGACTTTATATTAAAACTAGGATTTGGTGAAGAACTAAAAATTCAAGAAAATAAGGAAGGAATAAAAGATAATGCAATAAGCATTTTACTAGAAGGAATCGAACTATATATACCATTTGAAGGACTAGTAGACTTAAGAGAAGAAAGAAAAAGGTTATTACAAGAAAAAGCAAAACTACAATCAGAAGTAGAAAGATGCGAAAAAATGTTATCAAATCCAGTATTTATAAATAAAGCTCCAAAAACAAAAATAGAAGAAGAAAAATCAAAACTTGCAAAATACAAAGAAATGCTAGCAAAAGTAGAAGAAAGACTATAAAATATAAAATATAAAATGGAAAACCATAAAATAAGAGACTAAAAATTAAAAACAAAAAAATACTATTAAAGAGACTGCTAAAAAAGGTATCAAAAAATACCTTTATAGCAGTCTCTTTTTTTCAAAACACGCTCATTTAATATTAAAAAATAAAAAATGTCGAAAACTTCCAACCAATCGACAAAACTTCTAAAGTTTCACTCTTGGAAAAAAATGTAAATAAGTATATAATACAACCATAGAAAACTTAAGGAGGAAAATATGGAAACAAAATTTTACGAAAAGGACAAGCTTCTAGTTTTAAAAATCACAGAAGAAATCGACGATCACAACGTCAAAAAAATAAGGGGGAAAGCGGATTATGAAATTGAAAGATATATGCCTAAAAAAGTTATACTTGATTTTGATAGTGTTACTTTCATGGATAGTGCAGGAATAGGCCTAATAATAGGCAGATACAAATTTGCCAAAATAATAGGAGCCAAATTAGAAGTAGCAAACCTATCAAAAAACGTCCAAAGAATATTCGAAATGAGCGGAATATTAAAATTAGTACCAATTTGGGACGTTTCCCAATTGGACATTTTGTCCAATTAGGAAACGTCCCAGATTGGACAAAATGTCCAATCTGGGACACATCTTAAAAAAAGAAAGGGAGCATCTTTTGAAGAAAGCATCTTTTGAAAGGAAGCTTATTTGGAGAGAAAACATATTTGGAAAGAAAACACATTTGGAAAGAAAACATATTTTGAAAGGAGTAAGAAAAATGAAAGAAGACTTCGATAATGAGATGAAATTAGAGTTTATAAGTAAATCATCAAACGAAGCATTTGCAAGAGCAGCTTTAGCAGCATTTGCAGCACAGTTAGATCCTACAATAGAAGAATTATCAGATATTAAAACAGCAGTATCAGAGGCTGTAACTAATTGTATAATTCATGGTTACGAAAATAAGCAAGGAATTGTAAAAATAATGGCAAGATTAAAAGAAGATGAAATTATAATAGAGATTTCAGATAAGGGAAAAGGAATAGAAAATATAGACATGGCAAAAGAGCCATTATATACAACAAAACCAAATTTAGAGAGGTCTGGAATGGGATTTACTATAATGGAAAGTTTTATGGATACGATGGAAATAGAATCTATAGTAGGTTTAGGAACAAAAATAACTATGTCTAAAAAAATTAAACCAAAAAATCAAGAAGAGGAAGACAATGAATTTCAAATGATAACTAAACAATAAAAGTAAAGTAGGGGTTAAAATGTACGAAAATGATATAGAAGCTATAAAAAAAGCCCAAACACGGTGATAAATATGAAATGGAAAAAATAATAAAACAAAATAATCGGTTTAATATGGAGTATTGTAAAAAGATTTAATGGAAGAGGATATGAATTAGAAGATTTATACCAAATTGGATGTGTAGGGTTTATAAAATCAATTAAAAGATTTGATGCAAATCTTGAAGTAAAACTATCAACATACGCAGTACCATATATGATTGGCGAAATTAAAAGATATATAAGAGATGATGGCCCAATAAAAGTAAGTAGAAGCATAAAAGATCTAGCTGTAAAAATAAAAGAACTACAAAAAGAATATTTTTATAAAAAAGGAATAGAAATATCACTAAGTCAGATAGCAAAAGAATTAAAAACATCAAAAGAAGATATAGCATTAGCTTTAGAATCAAGCAATAATGTAGAATCAATTGAAAGTAGCACATACAGAAATCATAAAGACGGAAACACTATTAGTTTAGCAGAAACAATATCTACAAAAGAAAATCAAGAAGAAAAAATTACAAATAGAATAGCTCTAAATCAAGTAATATCAAAATTGGATAAAAGGGACAAAGAAGTAATATTACTAAGATTTTTTAAAGAAAAAACACAATCACAAGTAGCTAAGATTTTAGGAATTACACAAGTACAAGTTTCAAGAATAGAACATAAGGTATTAAAAAATATGAGAATAAAACTAGAACAATAAAGCTAAAGTTAAATTAACTTATATTTTTCTGGATTTCTGCCAATTTTATGATTATAAAAATTAATTAAACTTTTTAATTAAAGTTTAACAAGTTTTTTAGAAGAAATTTGATACAAAATTGTTCAAGCACTTTAGTTAAAGAAGTTAGTTTGAAAGAAGTAAATTTTTATAATTATATGTGCCTTTAAGCAAGGCAAGAAAGGAATGGAAGTTTTTATGAGAAAATTTTTAATTTATTTCTTTGCTTTTGTTTTTATTTGCTTCATTCTTCCAGCTATTTTTACTAAGCAAGATATGCAAGTTTCCGCAAGTAGCAATGAAAACCAAGAAAAAAAAGAAGAAAATTCTTCAAATAATGCTACAAATGATAGGGCCAATATAGAGACAAATGATGAGATAAATAATTATGAATATAAAAATTATGGAACAATTAAATTACTACATAAAAGTACAGGTGAAACCCAAGAAGTAAAGCTAGATACCTACCTTTGTAATGTTGTTTCAGCAGAAATGCCAGCTACTTATGAGCTAGAGGCTCTAAAAGCACAAGCTATAGTTGCAAGGACATATACTATTTATAAAATTAAAAATAAAAAACACAATGAAGCAGATATTTGTGACGATTCTACATGTTGCCAAGCTTGGATATCTAAAGAAGATAGATTAAATAAGTGGGATGAAGGAAAAAGACAAGAAAACTGGCAAAAGATAGTTCAATGTGTAAAAGAAACAGCAGGAAAAATAATTACATATAATAATGAACCAATTAACGCATTTTTTCATTCTAATAGTGGAGGAACAACAGAAGTACCTGTAAACGTATGGGGAGGAACAGGATACCCATATTTGCAAGTTGTTGAAACCTCAGGAGAAGATTCATATAGTCAATATTCTTCAGAGGCAGAATTTACAAATGAAGAACTTCTAAATAAACTGGAAGAAAAATACCAAGACATTACAATTGATTTTAATAATCAAGATGATATAAAAATTTTAGAACATACTGATAGTGGAAGAGTAAAAACAGTAAAATTCGGAAATCATGAAATTTCTGGAGTAGAAGCAAGAACTATTCTAAATTTAAGGTCAGCTAATTTTGAAATAATAAAAGAAGAACGGAAAAATAAAATTTAGTGTCAAAGGATATGGCCATGGAGTGGGAATGAGCCAAACAGGTGCAGATAGCCTGGCAAAAGAAGGAAAAAAATGTGAAGAAATTATAAATCACTTTTACAAAGATGTAGAAATAAAAGAGGTGAATTCATTGTAATTTTTTTTATAATAAAAGCCTTTAAATGTATATTCTTCTAAAAAAAGGAAATACTTGTATTAATAAAGTATTTAAGGAGGATTATATGAGAAGAGATAGTAAAATTAAAGCAAAAGAAATTAAGTCAGCAAGTGACAAAATTATCCTATATGTAGGAATAGGAATTGCAGTTTTAGCAGTAATAGTTTTTGCGTTATTTATGTATAGCAAAACCCTAAGTGATGATGTAAAAAATAGTACAATGAGTTTAGAACAAATGGCAAATATTGCATCAAATAACAATACTACTACTAATGCTCAAGATAATAATACTAAAAGTGCAAGTAGTCAAATAGGAAAATCTGTAGAAGATTCTAAAAATGAAGTAAATAATACATCTTCAAGTAATTTACAATCTACAAATAATCAAAATAATACATCAAATACTTCAAATGTAGCTAATACTAATAATTCAAGCAATAATACTAAAAAAACCACATCAAATACAGCCAAAACAAATGATAAAACCGAGAAAACAAAAGAAGAAACAACTAAAAAAGAATTAAGTTTTGTAAAACCAGTAGAAGGAGACATAGTAAGAGAATTTGCTAAAGATAATTTAGTCTATTCAGAAACCTTAAAAGAATGGGTAACACACATGGGAATAGATATAAAAGCAGAGAAAACAACAGTTGTAAAATCAGCAGAAGAAGGAACTGTTAAATCAATAAAAAATGACCCAAGATACGGCTTAACAATTGTAATTGAACACGAAAACGGATTCCAAACAGTTTATTCTAATCTTCTAACTTCAGAATTTGTAGTAGAAGGAGAAAAGGTTGAAAAAGAACAATCAATAGGAACAGTTGGAAATACTGCTGCTTTTGAAATAGCAGATGAACCACACCTTCATTTTGAGATATTAAAAGATTCGATTCAAGTAGATCCAAATATATATATAAAATAACTATTAAAAAAACACTATAATCTTTAAATTTAAAATTATAGTGTTTTTTTTAGTACTTATCAATCATCTATTACGATTTTTTAAGTTAAATGCAATTTGCTTATTTGCATCTTTTTTGGCTAAATCTTGTCTTTTATCATATAATTTTTTACCTTTCCCAATTCCGAAGTTCTAATTTAACAAAATTACCTTTAAAGTAAATAGAAATAGGAACTAAACTATATCCCTTTTGCTTAGTAAGCCCTATTAATTTATTAATTTCTTTTTTATTCAAGAGTAATTTTTTATCTCTTAAAGGATTTTTATTAAAAATATTTCCATGTTCATAAGGACTAATATGCATTCCACTAACGAAGACTTCTGCGTTTTTTATGTATGCATAACTATCTTTTAAATTTACTTTACCATTTCTTATAGATTTAATTTCAGTACCAAAAAGTACAATTCCCGCTTCTAACTTACTTTCTATATTATAATTATGATAAGCAGTGGGATTTTTTGCAATTAATTTTGTTTCCATTTAAAAATCTACCTCTTAAAAAAAATATATATAAATTGTAGCATATATTTTAATAAAAATGAAGAGTTAAATAAAAGAATTTTATATAATTTACATTATACAAAATTCTTTTATAAAATACCTAAAATACCAAAAACAAATTTAGTCTCTATCTTTATAATCAGAAGAAGTAATTTGCATAGAATAATACCAAACTAAAGCAACGATTGCAATAGCCGCAAGACCTATAATAAGCCAAGTCCAAGCAGTAGCATTCATTCCCCAAAAAGTATTATTAGTAGTATCAGTAGTAGAAGTTCTTGTTGCTGAATAATTAGCAGTTGCTGGGTTTAAAGTTGTTCTATTATTATCATTGTTGTCATTATTATTGTTATCTTTATTAGTTTCAGCGTTATTTGTCATATTATTCATAGCATTTTCCATACCACCAGTTACATTCTTAGAAGTATTTGAAATATCTTTTGCAGCACCTTCTACCGCATTTTCAGCACCATGAACAGCATTTTTTACACCATCTGCAGCATCTTTTAAAACATCATTTGCAAAACAAAAAGAACATGTAAAAATAGTTGCTATTGCTAGAACTAAACCGATTAATAATTTTTTGTACATATAATTATCCTCCTAAAAAAATTAAGTACTTTTTTAAAATTTTATATTTTCATATAAAATTAAAATACTATTCATAGTATTTTAAAAAAGCAAAAAAAATATACATACAAAAATTTCAAAAAAATATCAAATTTCTACTTTATTTGCAAGAAAAATAAATACATTTAAAAACAAAAAAAGTTCTAAAAAATTAGAACTTAAAATTTATTTTTTTAAACGTATTAAAATTGCAATTGCAAGCAAAACTAAAAGTACACCAATAACAATTAAAAATATATTTAAAATATTAGTTAAACCTAAACTTGACTCTGGCAAAACACTTGAAACATCTGCAGATGAAGTATTGCTAGAAGTATTAGATGTAGTATTTCTTGTAGAATTGCTATTTAAAGAATTGCTTGATGTATTAGTATTATTACTAGAACTATTAGAATTATTACTTACATTTCCAGATGTGTTAGAATCAGTTACATTTGATGCTGCATTAGAGTCATTAGTAATAGTTTGATTTGTAGTCAAATCAGTATCATTTGCTATATTTAAATCTACTGCATAAGAAAAATTTAATCCAATTATTAATAAAAATAAAATAAAAATAATAAAAAATCTTAAAAATTTTGTCATTTTTTAATTACCTCCATATTTCTTTAGTTTATCATTATGATACCACAAAATATAAAAAAATGTCTAGTAAAAATTATAAAAAAACTATTAATTTTTCAATCTTTATGATATTATAATTGAAAATAAATAAAGGAGAAAATGAAAAATGCCAAAAATACTTATAGTAGAAGATGATGACAAACTAAGAAAAGAATTGCAAATATTTTTAAACAAAAATGGGTTTGAAACTAAACTAATAGAAAAATTTGACAACACAATACAAGATATAATAAATAAAAATGCAGATTTAATATTATTAGATATAAATCTACCAAACCTTGATGGAGAATATATATTAAAAGAAATAAGAAAAACTTCAAATGTACCTATAATCATGATAACAAGTAGAGATAATGAATTAGATGAACTATTGAGTCTAAATTACGGAGCAGAACAATATGTAACAAAGCCATTTAATATTCAAATTCTACTTGCAAAAATTATAGGACTACTTAAAAGAAGCAATACAACAGATACAAAACAAGATAAAATAGATTGCAAAGACTTTATTTTAAATATTTCAAAGAGCGTAATTGAAAAAGATCAAAAGCAAATAGAACTAACAAAAAATGAACTAAAAATCCTATATTTTCTAATAACCAAAAGAGGGCAAATAGTTCCAAGAGAGGATATAATTAATTATTTATGGGATAGCGAAAGTTTTATAGATGATAATACACTAACAGTAAATATGAAAAGGCTAAGAACAAAACTAGAAGAAATAAATGTGCAAGATATGATAGAAACTAAAAGAGGACAGGGGTATATTTTAAAATGAATTTAAAAAGTTTTTTAAAAGAAAAAATAATATATATATTAATATTGCTATTTATCCAAATAACATGCGAAATATTTTTAATGATTTACAACATAAATATACTAATAAAAATCTACATAGGTCTAGCACCACTAATTGGCTTTATAATAGCAATTGCAATAGAATATAAAATAAAATCAGTTTTTTATAAACAATTAAACAATAATCTAGAGGACCTAAAAGACAAATATTTAATATCAGAAATAATAAAAACACCAAGCTTTATAGAAGGAAAAGTATTAAAACAAGTAATACAAGAAACAGGAAAATCCATGATAGACAATGTAAATAAATATAAATATATATTAGAAGACTACAAAGAATATATAGAATTATGGATACATGAAATAAAAATACCAATAGCAACAAGCAAAATGATTATAGAAAATTACAAAACAAAAGAAACAAAAAGTATAAATGAAGAACTAGAAAAGGTAGAAGGCTATATAGAACAAGCTCTATATTATGCAAGAAGTAACACTGTTGAAAAAGATTATTACATATCAAAATCAAATTTAGAAGAAATTGTAAATCAAACAATTTTAAAAAACAAAAACCTACTAATTTCTAACAAAATAAGCTTACAAATAAATGATATAAAAAAAGAAGTATACACAGACAGTAAATGGACAATATTTATACTAAACCAAATAATACAAAACTCAATAAAATATATGGATAAAGAAAATAAAATAATAAATATATATGCCAAAGATAAAAAAGACAAAGTCATCCTATATATTAAAGACAATGGAATGGGAGTAAAAAAAGGTGAAATAACAAGAGTTTTTGAAAAAGGCTTTACCGGAGAAAATGGAAGACAAATAGGCAAAAAATCAACTGGAATAGGACTATATTTATGTAAAAAACTCTGTGATAAATTAGGACTAGGAATTGAATTTAACTCAAATAAAGATGAAGGAAGTATCGTAAATTTAGTATTTCCTAAAAGTAGTTTCACAAATATATAAAAAGGAATTAATATGAAAGAAAGAATAGAAAAAATAATATTTATAATAACAATAACTATTATTTCCTTGGTTATGATTTATTGGATAGGTCAAAAACAAGGATTTCATGAAGACGAAATATTTTCATATGGTAGTAGCAATTATAATTTAGACAATGTTTTTCAAAGATATGGAAAAAAAGACGAAGTAAATAAAATAATATTTGACGAAATATTGCAAGGAGATATAATAAACATTACAAACAACATAAAAAATATAATAGGTAATCCAAATATTTTCATGGAAAGATTACATGAATTAGAAAGCAAAGAAAAACCTATATGGAAAGCTAAAGAAGAAGCAAGAGAATATCTAACAATAGGAAAAGAGGACATATTCAATTATTTTTATGTATATTATAATCAATTAAGAGATGTACACCCACCACTTTTCTATTTTTTAGTACACTTAGTTTCAACAATATTTTTTGGTACATTTTCTAAATACATAATATTTATAATAAATTTAATATTTTTAATATTAACATTAATTATTTTAAGAAAAATATTAAATCTATTAAATAAAAAATATCTAACTATACCTCTTATAATATTGTATGGACTAAGTATAGGTGTAGCTTCAACAGTTGTTTTTTTAAGAATGTATCAAATGCTAGTATTTTTCATATTAGCGTCACTACATATTTACATTAAAATAATAAAAAACAATTTTGAAATAGACAAAAAAACAAGAAATAAATTAATAGCAATAACAATTTTAGGATTTTTAACCCAGTATTATTTTTGCATTTTCGCATTATTTGAATTTTTGACATTACTTGTCATATTAATAAAAAACAAAAAGAAAGAGAAACTAAAAAAATATGCAAAATATACTATAATTAGTGGAGTGCTAGGAGTATTAATATTTCCCGCTTCTATATACCACATATTTTTCTCATATAGAGGAGTTGGAGCAAGTGGCAAAGATTCTAGTTTAATAGAAAGTATATTTACATATTTTAAAGAAATATCTTATTCATTTTCAATATCAGAAATTGTCTTAATTGTTATTTTTGCAATATCATTTGCAATATATATTACATATTTAATAAAAAATTATAAAAAACAAAAAGAAAAAACAAACCTAGAATTATCAGCAATTATTATAATTCCACAGATATTGTTTTTTATTGTAGTATGCAAAATATCACCTATGATGCAAGAAAACACAATAAATAGATATATTTCAGCATGTATCCCATTAATAAGTTTAGCGGTAATTTTAATTTTAGACTACATAGCATCTAAATTTATAAATAAAAAAATTATTATTACACTAATATTATCAATTATGGCCATGTCACTTTCTATATATGGTTTAATAACAAATGAACCTAGATATCTATATAAAGGCTATGATGAAGTACTAAAAATTGCAAATGAAAACCAAAGTACAAATTATATATATATTTGTGATAATAATTTTACATACCTTAGTTCTTTGCCAGAATTTTTAGTATATGACAAATCATTAATTATAAATTATAACATAGATAATTTAGAAATACTAAAAGAAAATAGTGAATTGCAAGATAAAAATGAAATAATATTATGTGTAAAAAAATGGCTTAATGTAGATCAAATATTAGAAGAAGTAAAAAATAACATAGGTTTTAAAAATAGTAGAGTCATACTAGACAATAACGAACTTCAAAGTGTGATTTTTAGAATAAGCAATAATAGCTAGAGGATAATATAGGATATATAGAATATATAGAAGATATAGAATATATGCAATATATACTACAGATTTATTTTAAAAATGATATTTATTTTTGAAATTTTTTGTGATAAAATATAAAAAACTAAAATTAGGAGGTAATTATGACACTAGAAGAAATAAGTACTTATATAGAAAATAAAATAAATAAAGACCCAAATTTATTAACTTTTACATTTTATGAAATAAGAATAAAATTAGACTTATCAGAAGAAGAAACAGATAAATTCTTAAAATTAACAAGAACAAAATTAGAAAATTTAGGATATAGAGTATACTTTACAGGAGCAAAATACGAATATAAAAATCAAAATAAAGTAGTGCAAGATAATGAGCTTATGATAGCTATAAAGGAACGTGATTAATATGACAGAAAAAGAAAAAGCAAAACAAGGATTAATATATAATCCTAATTATGATGAAGAGTTAACAAAAGAAAGAAACAAAGCTAAAGAAATTTGTCAAGAATATAACAATATAAAAGCAAGTGACTTAGAAAAAAGAAAAGAAGTCATAAAAAAATTATTTAACAAAACCGGAGAAAATTTTTTAATAGAACAAAACTTCTTTTGCGACTATGGATATAACATAGAAATAGGAGAAAATTTTTACTCAAATCATAATCTAGTAATACTAGATGCAGCAAAAGTAAAATTTGGAAACAATGTATTTATAGCCCCAAACTGTGGGTTCTATACAGCAGGACATCCAATTGAAGCAAAAGAAAGAAACAAAGGCCTAGAATATGCAAAGCCAATAGAAATAGGAGATAACGTATGGATTGGCGGAAATGTAGTAGTACTCCCAGGAGTAAAAATAGGCAACAATTCAGTAATAGGCGCAGGAAGCGTAGTAAACAAAGACATACCAGAAAACACAGTAGCAGTAGGAAATCCATGTAGATCAATTAAAAAAATATAGGGGCAATTTGGGACGTTTCCCAATTGGACATTT
>CALXUW010000032.1 GCA_944391795.1 uncultured Clostridia bacterium | reverse complement strand
GTTTCCCTGTTCTTTTGCAATTATACTATAATTTCTAAGTGTTCTATGCTTCTGGTGCATTAAATTGAACATTAAATACTATATCTGTTCCAGATGCTGAGTTATCACAGTCTACGTCTTGTCCTTCTACCCACATATAAATTCTTACTTTTGTAATTCCTTTATCTATATGGAAGAAGTTTGCTGTTTCTTCAGCACCTTTGTTTGTTTTTGTTAATCCTGCACCTGTCATTTCTGCAAAGTGTGTGTCATCTGAACCATCATTTATTGTTGCTCTATCTATTGGAGTATCAATTTCAGCTTTTACTCCATAATATGTAACTTGTTGGCCATCTGTAATAGTTCCTCCATATGGGTTATTAGCTATGGCTTCTGCTGTATGTGAACCTGCATTTGGTTCCCAAATTACAGTTTTTCTATCTCCCACACTAAATGATGTACCTCCCTTTAGAGCTATAGCTGCAGCTGATCCTGCAGTTGTTGCGACACTACCTTTATTTACAAATGCAACTCTTGATGCGTTTTGTAGACCTTTATCAGTTGACTCTTCTTTAACACCCACAGATGAATCACTAGTTAATGTTAAATCCATAGCTTCATCAGCTTTTAAGAATATATCAAAAACAATATATTTATCTGTTGTGCTATCTGTTTCTTGTGTAGCTGTTAATGCATATCTACCTTCATCATTTGGTTCCATTACCCCATAAAACATATTCATATTTCCATCTGCCACAGTTCCATCTGTTGATACAGGCGCCATACTTACTGGTATTTTATTTGTATTTCCAACATATGCTCCAGTTAATATATCTTCACTTGTAATTACCGCTTTCCAATCTTCTGCATCTGTTGAAATTTGCAAACCATTTTGTGCTTGTACATTTACTTCTAAAGAACTAATTGTTACAGTTCTGTTAGCTGTAAACCATGCATAGGTTGATGCAATTAATAGTATTGCTAATAGTAACAAAATTAATAATGATGATTTTAAGTTTTTCTTTTCTTTTGATTTTTTACTCATTTTTTCTACCCCTTCTTTGCTTTATTTAATTACGATAATAAATTATCACAACTGCAAATATATGTCAATAATTGTTGACATTTTGTAACAAAATTGTAATTTTTGTAACTTTTGTAATTTTTTTGTAATATTATTGTTGCTGTGCAATATGTTCTTCTGTTATATCCATATGCATTTTTATTTCTCCTCCAATTAAGGCATCTATGCAATCTGAATCATCGCCTTCTATAAATATTACAATTGTAAATTTATCAATATCACCTGGTTTGAAATCTTTTCTTCCTTCTACTAAAACTTCTGTTGCAGAATAAAATGCAGTAGTTCCTTCTTCTGGTTCGTTTGTAGTTTCATTTGGTTTTGCATAAATTGTTCTTTCTCCATTTCTAATGACCATAACTCTTACTGCTTTATCTACATTTTTAATAACATCATTTATTTTTATTTCATACCAATAATTAACTACATCACTTCCTTTATTTTCTATGTAAAATGTATAAGCAAAATAATTATCTCCATTATGACTTCCTTCACCTTGATTATCAATATCTTTTGGTAACCAATTAACCGAAATATTATCTATAAAATCAGCTCTTGTTGCCCTTAACATTCTTTTATCATCTTTTTCTTCTAATTTTTCATACATCACCAAACCACTTTTTAAAGAAAAATTCTCATCAAGTGATATAGTAAAATCTCCTGATTCATAAGCTATTCTCAATAGAAAATATATAATTATTAAAAATAATAATATAATTAGCAAACCCGCTTTTACATATCTAATCTTTTGCTCCCTTAATTTAACCTTTTGGGAACTAAGCCTCATTTTCTTTTCTTGTTTCAATATATCTTCTCTTCGTTTTTCAAACTTTTCTTTACTATCTTCTTTTTCTTTAACCATAACTCCTCCTTTTCTAACTTAAAGACAATTTGGGGCAATTCGGGACGTTTCCCAATTGGACAAAATGTCCAATTGGGAAACGTCCCTAACTGGACAAAATGTCCAGTCTGGGACACATCTTTAAATAATATATATTAATTTTTTCTATTGATTTATTAAATTTACTATGATACAATTTTTAAAAATTAGTATAAAGGATATCACATATGAAAACTTATAAAAAATTTATTTTATTAATTATTTTAATTTTAGTGCTTAGTTTAGTGTTTTTCTTAATTCAGATATTTGCAAAATATTTAACTTCAGCTTCTCGGAGATACTTTGGTAGATGTTGCTAGGTGGAATATTTTAGTAAATAATACTTCAATTAAAAATAATACTAATATATCTAATACTTTAGCACCAGTATTTCCTGGGAATGAACATATAGCAAGTGATATTATTGCACCGACAGCTGAAGGATATTTTGATTTGGACTTTAATTTTAAAGATGCCGATGTATCTTTTGAATATGAAATATCAGTTGCAGCTAGTGAAAATAGTTCTGTAAAAGATTTAGTTACTACTGGTTATTCTGTTGATGATGGTGAAAAAATTAACTTTGATGAATTTAATTCACCTATAAAAGAGACTATTCTTTTAACAGATAATATTGAGACTAGGAAAATTCGTATCTATGTTAAATGGAATGATGACGAAAATGCTCTTATGGATAATTCTCAAGATACAGCTGCAACAAGCTCAGGAAATCCTGCACTTCTTCAAGTTAATATTTCATTTACACAAATAGCTAAATAAGAAAAGTAACAAAAGAATAATTTGAAGGTTACTTTTCTTTTTTATTTTAGCTCTCTTGAGTTGCAATTAACTCTAATTTTAATATTATACTTTGACTTCCTGGATTTAAAGAATAATATTCATATGCTTTATTTCCCCAATATGTATCTAATTCGTCATCTCCTGACTCAAATGGCCAGTTAACGGTAACTTTAAAATTTCCTTGTCCATTTTCTTCTATTGTATTATTTTCACCAGAATCTATATTTATTTTAAATGGGTACTCAGTCTCGATTTTATTCTTTAAATCGTCACTAGTTATTCCAGTTTCTTCACTTACCTCAAAAGTTTCATCCATTATTTGCAAAGATTCTATTTTATATGTAAGTATTGCTGGTGTTTCTCCTTTATTACGTACTTTTATATCTCTTTCAAATTCATCCATTCCAGGATACATCCTATCTACTACAATTTCTATGTTTGTTATTATTTCTTCTTCTCCACTTACAAATTCAACATCCCATGAACTAACATGTACACTTAGCTGTGTAGAAACTCTTGTTGCATAAATAAACCATGCAAAAGTATTAACTATTAGCAATAGTAATAAAATTATTAAATTTCTTAATTTTATTTTTTTTAAAATTTTAACAACTTTATCCATTATCTTTTTTATCATCACCATCTTCATTTTTGTCTTTATTTGTATCTTTAATTTCTTTAGTATTGTCTAATTTTTCATCATCTTCTTCATCTTCATCATCATCTTTTTTTAAGAGAACTCTTATTTGTCTAAATATGATTATTGCAATAGGTATAAATATAATAAAGTAAAATACATAAATATTTTTTATTAATTGACTTAGAAAGCTCAATGATTTAACTTTATATATTACTTTTCCATAAACTTGACTTTCATCTATTTTAGGGTCTTCTTCTATATTTGCAATACCTTTAGTTGTTATTTTCTTTTTTCCATTCTCGTCTTCAATTGATACTACTTGGTGGGTTACTGTCTTTCCTTTAAAACTTCCTTCAGCTCCTTTATATACAATATCATCTCCAACTTGAATTTCATTTGAATCTACAGATTTTGATATTAATATATCCCCTACTTTATATTTAGGTTCCATGCTTCCAGTTGCTACTGTAAATAATCTATAACCACCTAATGATATTGAATTATCTGATACTCTTTGTAATATTACTACTATAAGCATAAGTACTACTATAATAAAAAATATTATGTATAAAATATTACCTATTGTTTTTAATATTTTATTTTCTTTTATTTTTTCAAAAGTTTCTTTCATTTCTAATCTTCCTCTTCTACTTTCTTTAAATATTTATCAATATGTTCTCTAAATACTTTTTGTACTTCTTTAATTGCTTCCATTTTCTTATATTTTATAATTTCATATTTATTGGCAATTAATTTATTTATTTCTTCCTCAGTCATATCTGTATCCATATTTACTAAATTATTTATCATTTGTTCTAATATTGTTTCTTTTACTTCTTGCCTTGTTCCTTCATTTTCCGCTTCGTCTTGATCTAGTGTTTTTAATATTAAATATTGTAACATAAAAGTTTCGTCAAATAGTTTTTTCTTTTCTCCTTGCTCTTGGTAATCTTCTTTTTCTTCTACATCTTTTGTTTTATCTTCAAAATTATCTCTTAAATAATTCCATAATTTCATTGCATATTGAAAATTTACATTTTTAAGTATTACATTAGTCTTTTTTATTGGTTCTCTAACTAAGCTTATATGCTTTTTATCTATTATTTTATAAACTTCTGATGAGGTTAAATCTCTTATTTTATGTTCTAATTCTTCTATTCTACTTAAACATTCTTTTGTTTCTTTTTCATTGTTTTGATTATTATTATTTAAAGAAGAATTTAAGCTTAAGCTTATCTCCACTTTTTCTCTATCAGTTTCAGACAAAGCTTTATAATCTAATTGTTTATCATTTTTATTTTCTTTACTTGAATTTTCTTCTAATGTCTTTTTTCTTCTATCTATAAACATTTTCATATTTTGAATTAATGTATAGATAAGTTTATTTTCATATGTATCATAGCTTTCTTCTTTATTTATGTTTAAAATTTTAGAAGGTCTAACATCTCCTGTTTTTTTATCTACACTTTGTATTAAATTCGTGTTTTTTGATAAATGTTTTATACTATCTACGGTTATTTTTCTTGCAAGTTCTATTTTTACAATTTCTTCTTCATTTATAATAAAACGATTTGGAGACCTTAATATATTATCTATATAAGGTATTGTTTCCTCCATCTTCTCAATCCACTCTATATCTTTTATTTCTCTTTTTGTATCTAGTTTTACCCTTAGGCTTGAATCTACACCATCTACAAATTTTTTAGAGTTTTCTTTGTTGGCATTTTCATAAATATCAATTATTTCTAATTCGCTCATATTTTTTCCTCTTATTTATATATTATTTTTAAGTTAATTTTTTCAATCTTAATAGATATTCTATACATTCTTTCATTTTATTTTTTCCAAATGTTTGGTCTAAAAACTCTATATAAGGATCTATTTCATCTCTTATATATGCAACATTTAACTGTTCAAATTTTCTTAATATCTTTTTGGCGATAAAATAATCTACCCCTGCTATTTCATCTCCACCACAGGCAACAAAAACTGGTACAAATTTTTTCATGTGTGAAACAATACGGTTACCAAATGCTATTCTAAAATGTCTTATTACATAGTCGTCCATTAATTCTATTTTATCTAATGTGTCTTGTGATACTTGATGTTCTTGCATTGCTGTTTCAAATAAGTTGTTTAAATATGAATAATTTATGTCTTGTGCATCTACCTCTTTTGGTTTAAATGCTTTACCTTTATCATTAATATCTATTGGCATAGCTCTATCATAAACCTTATCTGTTACCATAAATGTAGAGTCATCATTGTTAATTGTTCCTATATACCACATATTTACAGGTATTTTTAGTTTTCCACCTTTAATATGTTTTGGGTCTGTTTTCCAACTATTTGGAACAAGTTCTATTACCCATTCATCTTTATTTGGCATCTCTAATATTGATAACATTTCTGCAAAATAGTATTCAACACGAGAGATGTTCATTTCGTCTAGTATTATTGTATAAACATCATCTGTATATCCTGCAACATACATTTCTTTTAATACATCTGTTTCATTAAACTTCTTTGTAAATTCGTTAAAATACCCAAATAATTCAGTTCTGTCTCTCCAAGATGGTTGTACAGAAGCAACACAAGAATCATGTTTCATAAATTTTCCCCAAGCATATGCAAGTGATGTTTTACCAGTTCCTGATATACCTTGTAAGATAACTAGCTTTGTTGAAGCTAATGCTGATATAAATAATCTCATCATATCTATTGTATAGTATAACTTTAATTTAGAAGCGGCAAAATTTCTAAAGTTTTCACATAAATCTGATAGTGTAAAATTATTTCCATAATCTTTTATTTTATAATTTGCATATTCTTCATCTATTGTTTGAAGTTTTGCAAATCTTGTTTCTCCTGTGTTTTTCTTGTCTTGTTCTTCTTCATTTATATCTATATTACTAGATTCTCCCGGCTTTAAACCTAACTGAGATACTTTCATTGCAAGTATATCTTCTTTTTCTTTTATTAAAGATGCTACTTTTCCATTTAAATTTGCTACTTCTTCTAATAATTCATCTTGATTAACTGCTTGTTTTCTAAATTTTAAATATTTTCTTATTAATAAATAAATTAAAAATATTACTAATCCTATCAAAACAACAACACTAAGAATTGCAATACCAACTAATATCCATTCAGGTAGTGATAAATCATTTTTGTATGCTTCTAATATTGTTTGATATGATTTTATGTCAAATATTTGTTTTATTCCATTTCCTATTCCTGATAAAATTGTTCCTAACCCAGAAAAAAACTGTGATAAGAATTCATACAAAAATCTTGTGAAAGTTTCCATATTTTACCTCATTATATTTCTATTATATTTTTTATATTTTTCTTAAATTTAAGTATTTCTTCGTAATTTTTTAAATCTTTATTTACTATCACATATTTAAAGACTTTTAAAGTTTCTATTTGTTTATAATCTACTTTAAAAGAATTATCTAGTATTATAGTTATTTTAAAGCCATCTTTCATTAAATCATAGATTTTATCTTTATGTTCTATAAATGTCTCATATTTTATTTTTATTGAGACTTTATCTTTTATTCCTGTATTATCTATAATATTTAATAAATTCTTTAATTTATTAGGTTTATCTAATAGTTTGTCTGCAAATTCTAAAATATATTGTTTGGTAAAGTTTTGTCTTAAAATATCTTTTATTACATGTACTACTATTAAATAATACTCTATTAAAAACTTGTCTTCATTTATAAGTCCTACATTAAATGCTTTATTTATTGCAAATTCACTATATACTAAAGGAAATTTTATTTTGTATTTTAAATTTACTCTATATACATTTAATTTATTAGGATAATTTGTTAATTTTATGAAAAATTCACTTGATAAAAATTTTTCTAGTAATTTTTCTTTTTTAATTCTATATTCTTTTACTATTTTATATAGTTCTTTTTCAAAAAACTCATCTTCTTTTTCTAAAACTCTTTTTCTTAATTTTGCAATCTTTTTTATTGTTTTTTCTATGTCTTTAGAGCGTATTACATTATCAAAATATAATACATAATAAAAGAATATACACATTTTTTCTATTATATCTCTATTATCAATATCGTCTATTGAAAGATTTTCTGATAAATCTTTTAAATTGTCTAAAATCTTTTTTCTTAATGTTCTACTTGTGTCATAATCATAGAAATTATAATATCTAATATCTATATATCTTTTAAGATATATATCACAATATTTTTTATTAAAATTTTTTTCAAATACTAATTTTAAATATTTAGTTACTTCCATTTTAGTTAGTTCAATATACTGTTTTGCTATGTTTATTGTCATATTATTTCTCCTTGTTTTTGTTTTCTAAGTACTTGTAACTTTTATTATTGATTCATTATTTGCATTTGGATATGTATAGTCTTTAGTTACATCTACTTTATAAAATCTTATATCTACACTTGATATTGCATCTATATTTATAGTAAAACCATTTATATAGTTTTTGCCATTGATTAAAGTAGTTTTTATATCTTTAGCTTTATTATACACTTCACTTGTCATATCTAATAATACTTCTTGTGGGTTAAATTCGATTTTTATTTCACCTGAGTAACATTTATTTTTATCTTCTTCTGATAGAGCTAAATATGTATCAGTATCTATTCTGTCTCCTTCTTTGTAACTTCCAAAACTTTCTCTTACTGTATAATAACTTAATGTGTTTGTAATACTTAGTTCTAAGTATGGGCTTTTTACTTCATCTGTAATTTGGTATGAAATATTTTCTTGTCCTACTACTAATATAAATTGTCCTTTTAATGTTTTTTGATATTGAGATGTTGAATTTACTTCTATATCTACTACTACTTTATCACCTGTTCTTAATTGTGTATTTGGAGTAATTGTTAGATTAAAATAATCTGTATTAGTTGATGCATATATTATTCCTTCTTCTTTACTCAAATTACAAATTACATTATCTGTTGAACTATAATTAATATCATATGAAATGTCATAAGTTGCTTTTTCTATATTATTTTTTCTACTGTTCATATTAATTGTAATTGTGTAATCATCTACTCCTGACCAATTATCAACTTGAAGTGTTGTACCTTCTTCGGATAATTTATCACTTTCAAAATAGAACTCGCCACTTCTTAAAAAATAATTATTAATATTATCTGTTATATATCTACCAAAAACTACAACTAAAGATATCAAAGCTAATAAAACTACTAATATTATTAATAGTTGTTTTTTCTTATATTTATTTAGCGCTTTTTTCTTTTTACCGCATTTTTAATCCTTTCTTTGTTTTTTAGGTTAATTGCCTTGATTCTACAGTTATTTCTAGCATTTCTATAATATCTTGGTAATCGTCAGTATTATAATTTTTAGGAAAATGTACTACCAAGTTATATACATTTGTTTTTGGTTCATTATAAAGTAATTCTTCTGTTTTGGTTGTAATTGACCTAAAATAAGTTCCATCTTCATCTAAAGTTAATTCGTCTGTTTGTATGATGTTTGTTGCTCCATCTTGGTTATAATCTTCGTTCATATATAATTCATATGTTAATGGTAAATTTGTTGTGGTTCTTATTGATAAATCATATGTCATATCTATTTCAGCAGTTTTTTTGCCATCTTGATTTCCTATTGTAAATGTATATACATAAGCATCATTTTGTGGAAATATTTTTGCTAGGTTCAATAGCATATCTTGATAATCTTCTTTTAATAAATAAAATGCAATATCTACATTTGCATTAGATGTTCCTTCACTTTCATACCTAGACCAAATTAGGGTAAAAATCCTAAGTAAAATTATTACACATATTATAAGTATAATTAATTTAGCATATAATATTTTTTTCCTTTTACTCATCTTTTTCCTCCAAATTAGTTGTAATCTTAAGTGCTACTCCTAAAAGGATAATTAGGGTTAGTATAAGTATTAAGACTTGTTTAGATAAAATCGCTTTTTTTAAAATACCTATTTTAGGAAGAATATAAACAACTTTTCCTAATACTTTATCTATTTTTATTGGCTGATCTTTAGCGTTGTTTGCATCTCCTTTTGTTATAAGCTCTCCATTTTCATTTATTTCTACTAATCTATGTGTTATAAAATTTTCTTCTTCTTTATAAACAATTATATCATTTTCTTTTACATCTTTAGTTATTTCTACTAAAACTCCATCTCCTATTTGTATAGTATCTTTCATACTTCCTGTTGCAACTTCAAAAAATGTAAATCCGAAAAATATTTGCATAATCATTATTAAATACTTTTATTTGAATTAAATAATATGCACCTAATAATATTAGTAAAGTTACAACTATTAATAATATGTCTAAAATTATTTGCGCTATTTTATTTATTGCTTTTTTTATATTGTTTTTCTTATTCATAAGCTATAATCTCTTCTCCTAAGTATTGACTAACATGTACTACTATTGGAATTTCTAATTTGTAATCTTCTTTCATTCCTAAGTTTGTATCTTCTTTATTATTTAAATTGTCATCTTTCCATTCTATTTCGACTTCAATATTATTTGTTGTTCCTTGTTTTATTTTTTCTAAAGGTATAACCCCTGTGAATGTGTTTTCAGAAGTTCTTACTAAGTCTACTCCTTCTTTAGTTTCGGTAATAGATTTTATAGTTATATTTTTATTAGTTAGATTTTCTTGGTTAAGGCTTATATCATATTTAACTGATACATCTGTGTTTTTTGGATCTATTGAAATATTAAATATTCCTGATAAACCTGGTGCTAAATTTCCGTGGTTTTACATGGTCATTATTTTGAATTTCTATTTCTTCTACAGTAAATTCTTTGTTTACACCATTTGATATTTCGGTGTTATTTACTTTAATTTGCCATATGCCATTTGCTAAATTTATAGTTCCTTCTACTTCACTTTGGAAGACAGCATATATTTGTATAATACTAAATATTAAAAGTAGTATTATACAAATATACAATAGATATATTTTTTTTATTTTATTATGCCTTAGTTTTTGCATTCTTTTCTTCCTTATCATCTTTTGAATTTCTTATATCAGCAATAACTACTGTTATTTGATGGAAAAATGCAAGTAATGCTGGTAATACTATTAAAAATAGGAATCCCCATTTAGATTCTAATATACCAAGAACTGTTCCTACAACAGGTATTACTGATGCTGAGTTTTCCCCTCCTAATATATATTCACTAGATACTTTATGTTCGCCTTCAAATGTATAGGTAGATTCTGTGCTAGTTACTCTTTCTAGGTCTTCTACTTTTCCTAGTCTAACTTCTATTTGCCTATTGTATGTATCATAGAAAAACGCGTTTTCTCCTGGTAAAACTTCTTGCGATTTATCTATTATCACTAAATCTCCTTTATTAAAATTTGGTGTCATTTCATCATCAGTTATTATTACTAATGAATAATCTCCAAATTCTGTTACTTTAAATTGATTGTATGATAAAAGACATACTGTTACAAATACTGCAATTACTGCATAAATTATAAATATAATATTTAAAATTGTTTTCTTCATTATGTTTCTACCTTCCTTTTAATATTTTTTCAAAAACAATATATCATAACAAATTTTTTTTTTCAACATTTTTCGAATTTTTATTCTAAATTTCATTTACTTTTATTTTTTTTAATGTTATAATTTTTTTAAATTAAGTCTGGAGGTTACAAATGATTAGCATTTCAAATGATAAAAACAGGATGAAACTATTAGAAATTGAGAAAAAATCATTAACTTCAATGTTAGATATACAAAAGAATTTGAATAAACAAATACTAAGTTTTCTTAAAAATTTTTTAGGAGATGTAAAAATAGATTTAAATTTTGACTCTGAAAATCAAGTTTTTAAATATATAAAAGAAACTACAGAGGTATTAAATAAATCTAACTCTAACATTGATAAAATGAATTCTCTTTTAAAAAAACTAAATGATATAATTTCAAATGTTAACAATACATCTATTGAAAAGAAAATTACACAGTATAATAGTAAATTTGATAAAGAAATAAATATAATATATAAAAATACTAGTTTAATTGAAGAATTTATTCATAAAATATCTTTACTTGACTTATCAGAAGTATTGGATAAAATAAACAAAAGTTATGATATGGCTACTAATGAAGAATCAGATTTAAGAATAAGCCCTGAACTTTTAAATTCTACTTTTGTTGAAAATACTTTAGTAATTTCAGAAATGCAAGAAAAAGTAATTTTGCCATACAAGATAAGTGAAATAAATGAAATATTATTTGATAACAATAATAAATATTCTTCAATTGAAGATGTTATAGAAAAGTTATATACAAGACCTATTAAAGAATATAGATTTTCTGCAATGGCAAGGTTTAAAGAAGCTTATAAATTAGTTACAAAAAAAGAACATAAATCAAGAATAAAAGCACTTTTTCTTGCCTCTGAATTATTTACAAATTATAATTTGCATCCTGCTGTTATTACAGCTTGTAAATCATTAGATGAGTTAGATATTTACTTAGCTTGTTTAGAAGATAATTCATTAGATGAGTTTAATTTCTTTGATGTAAAATATGAAGTTGCTCCAAAAATTCAAAATCAGAATATAAAAAATATGGAATCTATAAAATCAATTTAGATTCCATATTTTTTTGTTTTATTTTTTTATTTATATTAGCAATTATTATTATTCATGTAGTATTTTTTTTGTGCTAATTTGTCTTGTACTTTGCGAAGGGCTTCTCCAAATCTTTGGAAATGTACTATTTCTCTTTCTCTTAAGTAACGAAGCGGATCTAATACATCTGGATTGTCACGGCATAAGTCGATTAATTTTTCATATGTTGCTCTTGCTTTTTGTTCTGCTGCTAAGTCTTCTTGTAAATTTGCTATTGGGTCACCTTTACATGCTATATATGCTGCTGTAAATGGAGAGCCTGCTGCTGATTGTGGATATACGTCTACTCCATGGTCTGTATAATAGCTACTCAAACCTGCTTTTTCTATTTCTTCTATAGTTGCTCCTTCTGTTAATTGATGAACTATTGTTCCTACCATTTCTAAGTGTGCTAATTCTTCTGTACCACGATGTTGTCTATTTAAAATCAAAATTTAAGTATGCATATTTCTTAGTTTTATAGTTTAATGCCTTTTCAATATCTTGATTTGCCATATCAGAAATCTTATTTACTCTTATAAAATTGTCTTTATTTCTTACTAAAGGATTAATATATCTAATTTTCACCTTATCTATGTTAACACAATATTTATCATTTACTTTTATATCAGATTCATTTATTTTTGTAGCATTTTTCCATATTTTAAAACATTCATCTATCTTATTTTCTTTGCAATTTTCTATCTTATGTATAACTTCTTTTTCAGAAAGATTATATAAGTCATTTATGGTTATTAAATTCTTTTCAGACATTTTCTTCATAATATCTGCTAAAAATTGCATCGAAAATTTAGTTTTACCTCTCCTATACATCGAAGATAACATACTCACTGCATGTACGAATTTTTCTGCTATTTCTTTGTCTTTAAATCCGAGTTCTTCTATTCCATCTTCGTTTTTTTGAATTTCTATATTTTTATAAATTTTTTCTATTTCATTTAATTCCCAAATTTTTTGGGTTGCCCCTAAACCGTTTGAAAGAGTATATTCTAATCTATCTGCTGCTAATTGTGGTGTATCATTGTCTGCAATAGGATATATATGATAATTATTAACTTCTTCTATTTGAATCTTATCTCTTTCTAATAATCCCATAATTTCTTTAGATCTTTTTATGATTTTAGTAGTTAGTTCTTCGGTAGATTCTTGTGTCTCATAATCTTTATTCATAAAGTCGATACAATGTTTAAAAACTGGAGTTGCTATATCATGGAAAAGTCCAGCCAAAGTTTGCTTTTTATCTTTGGTAAAATGCCAAACTATTAAACTAACTGCTACACTATGGTCTAAACTTGAATACCACATCTGATTATACATTTTAGAATATATCGTTCCACAAGATACACTGATTCCATTTTGTTTTTGCATTTCAGGAGTATTTATATAATCGTATAAAAAATCTGGTATTTCATCTGATAAGATATTAAAATATTGTTTTATGGTTTCATTTAAATTTGAAAAATAATCATTCATTTTTTCGCCTCTCTACTTCTCTTTTTGTCTATTATATAATAAAATACTTTATTTTTCTACATGATTAATTAACTTTTTTAAAATAATTAAACTCACTTTTCTATATTTTCCTATTAATTTTAGGATATATATTTATAATAAAATTTGTTGGTTCTGAGTCTTTTCTTATTGCTTTTTTAGTTTTTAGATATGTAACTCCGAGTAATTACTGTTTTTAGTAAATTATTTTTTTCTTCTGCAGTTTGTAATAGATTATATACATCTAATATGTTTTCGATTTTGGGTACTAATACTTCTTTCTTCCTATCAACCATTTTTTCTTGTGATAATTTTGTTTTATAGTTTTGAATCGAATTATTTATTTTTGCTAGATTTTGTGATGTAGCCTCACTTCTTGCTTTAAACATTTCCTTTGTATATGTACCATCTTCTAAAAAATTAAATATACTGAGTAACTTATCATTTTCTTTTTTAGCCTCTTGCTCTAATGATGCGATTGTTTCTTCTATTGATTTTATCTTGTTATGATTGATTTTATCTAAATGTTCTTGATAATCAAATTTGTATTGTTCTAACCATTTTTTCAATCCGTATAAAACCTTATTTTCTACATAACAAAACTTTGAGCTTATATTGTCACATTTAGGATTATCACAATATAAAATTGGTTCTTTACTAAGTTTTGAGTAAGACTTTCTCTTCATTTTTTTACCACACTTAGCACATATAATTAAACCACATAAAGGATTTTGAATTGTGTTATTGTGATTTACAGGTGCAGAGTTCAGACTTCTTTTAGCTGATGCTATTTTCCATGTTTTTTCATCAATAATCGGTTTGTGTAGCCCTTGAACTAATATATAATCATCATTTCTTGGCCTTGTTGATATTAGTTTATCATATTTATATACTTTTACTACTTTTCTGCCATTCCATTTTATTTTTCCTATATAAACGGGATTAGCTAATATATCTTTTACAGTTGTCACAGACCATTCCTCTTTTTTTCTTGGCTTTAATCCCATTTCATTTAGTTTTTTGGTAACATTTCCTATCGATAAATTATCATAAACATATAAATCATATATTATCTTTACTGTATTCGCCTCTGCATTTTTTCTTAGAGTATAACCTTTATCACCTTTTATTTTTACTCTATCATATCCAAAAGGTGCTATACTTCCAACATATTTTCCTTCTTTTACTGATAATATCCTTCCTCTTTGTAATCTTCTATTAATTACTTTATATTCTCTTCTTGACATGAACAATCCAAATTCAAAATACTCTTCATCAAATTCATCATTTGGATCATAAGTTTTCATAGGTGTTATTATTTTTGTATTAGAAACTTTAAAGGCTTTTGAAACTATTCCTTGATCCATTGTTTCACCACGAGCCAGTCTTTCTACTTCAACAACAAGTACACCTTTCCATTTTCCTTGTCTAACATCTAATAATAGTTTTTGCATTTCTGGTCTTGACTCAATTGTTTCTCCACTTACTATCTCTTTATATATTTTTCCTATACTTAATCCTTTTTTACTTGCTAATTCTAATAATATATGTTCATGTCTTGCAAGAGTTTCACCTTCTCCTTTTGCTTCTGCCTCTATATCTGCTCTTGATTTTCTTAAATAAATCGCATATTCTCCGAATCACATCTAATGCTTTTTCGTTAGAATAACTTTTTATTATTTCTTCCAAAATTCCTCCTTCCGATTGTCAATTTTATCAACCGTTTGAGCGTCTAACGTAGGCTCGATAAAATTACAAATCATTTCCAGAGTATTTTGAAATTTTTTTTATAGTTAGACTTAATAAGATATCTATTATCTCTTTATTTTCTTCTTTTGTACCAATATCTCTATCTTCAATTCTAATTATAGTGGAGTCACTTTTATATTCATCAATTATCATACATATACACCTCTTTTTAATATATATGCATAAGATAATAAAAATTGAATTATATTATTTTATATCTAGAAAATTGGCGTTATTGCTGTTTAGGAAATTAAAATAGGAATTATTCTATAAGCTTATATAAAATAATTCCTAAAAAAATGTATTAATTGCACTTAAAAATTATTATTAGTTTATTCTACATTAATTTTTTTCCTTCTGAAAATGCTTGTCCTACTTTATTTCCTACTTCATAATAACCATGTCCATACGGATCATATGCAATAATCCCCATTTTATTTAATTTTAATGTTCCATCTTCGTTTAGATATTTATCTTCTGCTAAAACATTAACAATTTCCACTAGTGTTCCATCTTCTTCGAATCCAACAACTTTACATTCCATACAAATTGGATATTCCTCAATAATTGGTGCTTCAACTTTTTCTGATTTTATAGAATGTAATCCTGATTTTTCAAATTTATCACTTACATTATTTCCTGATACCATTCCTAAATAATCAGACTCTGCCATATACTCTTTTGTAGCAAGTGATACTGTACAATATCCTGTTCTTTTCATATTCTTTACTGTTTTATGAGATTCTGTCAAACATAATTTTAAATGTGTCATACTTTGAGCCATACCCCATGCTGCATTCATAACATCGACTGAACCATCCTCATTATATGTTCCTATCATTAATACTGGCATAGGAAAAATTCCAGGTGTAATTTTTATAGACTTTTTCATTATTATATTCCTCCTAACTCATCAATCCAATCATTTATTTCTTTCATTTTCGTTATTAGCTTATTTCCACCGCTTGAATCAAACTGAATTTCTTTTTTGGATATTATATTACTTCCTTTGCATAGTTTTTCCATGTCTTCTAAACAATGTCCTGGCCATCCTGCATGTGTTTGAACTAACACTACATCTTTTCCTTTTAAATTAATATTTGTAAGAAGTGTTCTTATTGCAGGTGCCATTGTATACCACCATGTTGGTGTTGCAATTACTATTTTTTCATACATATCTATATTACTATTAATTGACTTAATGGAAGGTTTATATCCTCTATTTACCTCATCTTGTCCTTGATTTGATATTTCTTGATATGTTCCTGTATAAGGTATAACTGTATCAATTTTTTCCATGTCTGCAAATAATCTTTTTTGCAACATATTTGCAATTCTTTCGGTATTTCCTACTGCTTGTGAATAGTATAATATTAATGTTTTCATTTGTCTAGCCTCCTTTTTTTAGTTATTATATCAATCATTTTTCAAGTGTATTGAATGGTATTGCTGTTTTCTCTGTTTTATATATCTGCTTTAGGGTCTAATTCCATTGTTGCATAACTTGCTACTAAATTAGGGTCTGGAATATAATATCTTGTGTTTTTATTTATTTTTGAAATTTCTTTCATTTCATCATTTGTTAATTCAAAATCAAATATATCTACATTTTCTTTAATATGTTCTATTTTTTTACTTCCTGGAATTATAATATTTCCTTCTTGAATATGCCATCTTAATATAATTTGTGAATTTGATTTTCCATATTTCTTTGCAAGTTCAGTAAATATAGGTTCTTCTCTCAAACTTGCATCTCCATGTCCTAATGGATACCATGCTTGAATATGAATATCATCTTTCTTTAACTTCTCTTTTAATTCGTTTTGTGGATAATATGGATGTGCTTCTACTTGAATTACTGTAGGTTTTATTTCACAATTTTCTAATATTTTTTTAAGTGGCTCTCCTTCAAAATTAGATAATCCGATTGCTTTTACTTTTCCTTCTTTGTATGCTTTTTCCATTGCTTTATATCCTGCTAAATAATCTCCAGCTGGTTGATGTATAAGTAATAAATCAACATAGTCTACATCTAATCTTTCAAGCATTTCATCAACTGCTGTTTCTTTTGTATAAACTGTTGGCCATAATTTTGATTCTAAAAAAATTTCTTCTCTTGGAACTCCACTTTTTTTGATTCCTCTTCCTACTGCTCTTTCATTCATATAAGCATTTGCTGTATCTATTAATCTATAACCACATTTTAAAGCATTATATACTGCCTCCTCCGCTTCTTCTGGTTTCAATAAAAATGTTCCTAATCCTACCTTTGGCATCTCTACGCCATTATTTAATTTTACTTTTTCCATAGTAAATTTCTCCTTTTCTTAAATATATTCTATAATTATTATACTCTTAAAATGCTTGACAAGGAATTTCAAAATTGTTAAAATCGCATTAACAAGTTGTTAAAGTAAAAAGGAGTGATTGCTCGTGTATAATAAATATCTTGAAGTTTTTATTGATGTAGCTGATACTGGTAGTTTTTCTAAAACTGCAGAAAAGTTTTATATGTCTCCTGCTGGTATTATGAAACAAATAAATGCACTAGAAAATGAAATTAATCTTCCGTTGCTTATTCGTTCAAATCAAGGGGTTACTTTAACTAAGGCAGGTAAACAAATATATAAAGATGCAAAATCAGTTATAGAATTTTGTAATAAATCTATCGAAAAGGCAAGAAAGCAACAAAATAAGAACTGTCATTTCGTTTCAATAGGTACCTCACTAATTTGCCCTTGTAAACCACTAATCGATTTATGGTATCAAGTAAGTAATAATTATCCTAATTTTAAAATAAAAATTGTACCTTTTGAAGATAATCATTTAAGCACCTTAACAACATTAAAAAGTAATGATACAAATATAGATTTTATCGTATCTCCATGTGATTCAAAGCAATGGCTTGAAAACTTTGATTTTCTGAAATTAGGAGAATATAAATTTTGCGTTGCTGTACCTACTAATCATCCTTTAGCTAAAAAAGAAAGTATTGACTATTCTGATTTTTCAAATCAATCTGTTATGGTTATTACTGGTGAAGATAGCAAACAAAATGAAAAAATTTTAAATAATATAAAAAGCAATTGTGAAAATGTAGAAATAAAAGATGCTCCATTTTTTTATGATATTAATGTTTTTAATACTTGTGAAGAAAATGGATATTTGCTTATCGTGTTAGAATGTTGGAAAGATGTCCACCCAGCATTTAAAGTAATTCCTTTAGCTTCTGGCGAAACACTTCCTTATGGTATTATCTATTCTAAAAATCCATCTTCTGATGCTACTGAATATCTAAATATTATAAAAGGTTTAGTCAAATAGAAAAAGTGCTAAAAATTCTAAGCAATGTGGAAAACTATCATGCATAGCCCCTACATATGTTGTATTTACTAAGAGTTAATGCAACATATTTTTTTATTTTTTCTTACCATTATATACAAATTTATCAGTGAAAGATTTACTACTATTGATTGTGAAATAACATAAAAGTTCACCAAGTGAATTAAAGTACACTTAGTGAACTTTTATGTTTATTTATTATTATTTTCTTTTAAATATCTTTGATACATTTCATCCATACTAGAAATATATTGCATATCTTGTTTTATTCTAAATTTTTCATATTCTTTTTCTGCTTTTTCAACAGCTTGCTTATGTGAGACAGAACCTGCATTATCTAATACTTTCTTTCTTCTAAATTTTAATAAATTATCTGTTGCTTCAATCCAATCTTGCATTGTCATTATGTGTCTTTCCTTTGCTTCATCTTCTGCAAATACTATAAAAATATTAGTTAAATCATTTAAT
>CALXUW010000031.1 GCA_944391795.1 uncultured Clostridia bacterium | reverse complement strand
AAAAATTATAATATTATACCCCCAAGCACCTTTAATTATACAGTACCAAGGGGTTTATCAAACTTTTCAAAATTGGAGAAGTGTCCCAAACTGGTCAAAATGTCCAATTGGGAAACGTCCCAAATTGACCCAAATTGTCTCTAGTCTAATAATTTTAGTTCAATGTTTTCCATTTTATATTTTCCGTCTACTAGTTTAAATTCAACTAGTGTATTTTCTAGAGTTTCTTCATTTTGTCTTAGATCAGTAGTAAATAGTAGTTTTATTTGTTGTATCTCTACTTGATTTTTTACTATTTCTTTAAATACTTCTGCCATGTGTTTTTCATCTTCACATACTATTATTAATTGTGGCATGCTTGAAAATCCAGAGTCACCTGGTATGAAGTTTTCGTAGAATTCTTTATATAGTTTCATTTTTTCTACTAGTTTCTTTTGCCATTCTTGTTCTCTTCTTATAACTTCAAATAAGAATTGTATTGATTTTTTATTTTTTGTTAATTTTACAGAACCTCCTGTTGCTTTAAATACTTTACCTTGTATTTTGGCAGTGAGTTTTGTAGATATTTTAAATTCATCAAAGGCTTTTACTTTTCTTAAATATGCAATTAAAATTTGATTTCCTGCTAGTCTTTTCTTTATCATAGGAACTGGTTTTATATTGTCTGATGGTTGCCATTTACATTCTATTTCTTTTGATGTTAATAAATATTTTCCCATTTTTTCTAGGCAGTATATTCTGTATATTCCTTTTCCTTCATCAGATGTAAAGTAATATCTAGTTAGTATTTTTGATTTTACTAGTTGCTCTAGTTTATTATTTAATTTATCTTGTGATTTAGGGTCAATACCTTTTATTTCTAACATTTGGTAAATTTGTCTTGAAGTTATAAATTCAAAATCATTTACTATTTCTAAAATTGCAAAATGTATTTCGTTTATATGTCCTATATTTATCTTATGTACAATTTGATTCATAGACACATAACCATCTTTTCCATCAAATGTCTTAATTTCTCCTTCTCTTATCGCAAAAGGTGATACTTGTGCTTTAATTTGGTTATCTTCAACCATTTAAAATTCCTCCTTTTAATAGAAATATCTATTATTTTTTATTTTACTTAAACTATTAATAGTTTTACTTTTTTCTTATTTTCATCAATTTTTTTGATGTAGACATCAACAGTTTGTCCATATTCCACTCCCTCTTCGTATTCTGCCATTCCAACTAAGTTTGGGGTTAATTCTATGAATATTCCGTTTTTGTTTTTTTCTGTTTCTCTTATTATTCCTTTTACTTTTGTTCCTACTAAGAATTTTTTTGCGTTTTCTTCCCATGTTCCGAAGAGTTTCTTTGTATGATAATATTACTTTTCCTTGATCTCTATTTATAGATTTTACCACAACTTGGAGTTTTTGTCCAATTCTTACTCTTTCATATGGAGTTTTTATTCTTGCTACTGATAAATCTTCTATATGTATTAGTCCAACTATCCCTCCTCCTACTTCTATAAATGCACCATATGGCTTTATACTTTTTACTATTCCTTCTACTTTTTGCCCTACTTTTAAGTCATTTTTTATCCATTCTAGAGCTTCTTTTTGTACTTCTTTTCTAGATAAGATTAATGTGTTTTCGTCTTGTTCTTGTTTTATTTTAAATTGTACGAATTTGTGAACTTTTCCTGTGCATAAACTTTCTTTAGGTAATCCATCATTTTGTAAGTTTACTTCTTCGATTTCTTGTCTTGGTATTATTCCTTTTAAACCATTTTCGAAATTTATGTGTAAATTATATTTGTTATCACATTCTTTTACTAAACCTTGCAAAGTTCTATTTTCTTGTATGTATTTTTCAATATTTTCTTTTTCTAATTTTGTAATTTCATTATTCCATCCTTCTGGTCTTAAATTATATGCTTTCATTTGTTTTCTCCTTTTTTCTTATGTTTATTTTATTATATATTTTTTGATTTGTTTTTTCAATAATTGTTATATAATTTTTTCAATTTCTTCCTTTCTTAGGTATCTCCACTTTCCTATTTCTAAATCTTTTACTCCTATTTCGCCTATTTTGCTCCTGTGCAAAGCTAATACTTTGTGCCCAATTTGTTCACACATTTTTCTTACTTGCCTGTTTTTTCCTTCGTGGATTGTTATTTCTAGTCTTGATTGATTTTTTTCTTTATCTATTTTTAAAATTTTTACTTTTGCTGGTTTTGTTATATAGTCATCTATTTTTATTCCTTCTTTTAACTTTTGAACTTCGTTTTTAGTTACTATTTTAGTTAGTGTTACAGTATATGTTTTTTCTATTTCGTGTTTTGGATGTGTTACTTTATATACAAAATCACCATCATTTGTTAAAATTAGTGCTCCTGAGGTGTACATGTCAAGCCTTCCTACTGGTACTATTCTTTCATTTACTTTTACTAAATCTAATACAGAGCTTCTATCGAACTGATCTTTTAGAGTTGTTACATATCCTATTGGTTTATTTAGTAAAATATAAACATAGTCTTTTTTTTCTTTTATAACTCTACCATTGTATGTTACTTTATCTTTGTTTGGTATTATTTTTGTTCCTAATTCTTTAACTATCTTTCCATTTACTTTTATTTCTCCGTTTAGTATTAGTTCTTCTGCTTTTCTTCTTGAGGTAACACCGGAGTTTGATAGAAATTTTTGTAGTCTTACTGGTTCTTCCATTAGTTTCCTCTTTTCTTTTTTGTTTTCGCTACATGTTATATTTTTATGAATTTTCATCTAAGCTATTTATTATTTCTTCCATATATTTTGGAAGAGGTGCTTCTAATTTCATTTTTTGACCTGTTATTGGATGATTAAATTCTAAACTTTTTGCATGTAATACTTGTCCTTCTATATTCCATTTATTTTTTCCACTAGAATATACATTGTCTCCTATTATTGGATAACCTATACCGAGATAAATGTACTCTTATTTGATGGGTTCTTCCTGTTTCTATTTGTACTTGTAGTAGTGTTACATTTTCTTTTGGATATCTTTTTAGTACTTTAAAATGTGTAATAGCTTCTTTTCCTGTTTTTACTATTGCCATTTTTTTTCTGTCTTTTGGGCTTCTTCCTATTGGCATATTTATTGTTGCTTCATTTTCTTTTACTATTCCTCTTGCTAATGCTATATATGTTTTTTTTACTTCATGATTTTTTATTTGATTGCTTAAATTTATGTGTGCCTTGTCATTTTTAGCAATTATTATTATTCCTGATGTATCTTTATCTAATCTATGGACTATTCCTGGTCTTATTTTGCCTCCTATTCCTGATAAAGATTCTTTACATATTGCAATTATTGCATTTACAAGTGTTCCATCAGGGTTTCCATTTGCAGGGTGAACTACCATACCTTTTGGCTTGTTTACTACTATTATATCATCATCTTCATATATTATTTCTATTGGAATATTTTGAGCTTTTATGGATATTTCTTTTGGTTTTTCTTCTTCTATTGTGATATTGTCATTTTCTTGTATTTTATATGAAGGTTTAGTTTTTTTGTTATTTACAAGTATTTTTTGTTCTTCTATTAGTCTTTGTATAGTAACTCTTGAAATTCCTTCATCTATTTTAGCTAGATATGCATCTATTCTTTTGTTTTCGTCTTGTTTGTTTACTATAATATTTTTCAATTTTTTCTCCTCTATTTTTAAATTTCAATTCGTTATTATTTAGCAAATATTTTTTTATTTTTTATTTTTTATCTTTTTTCTTTTTTGATATTTTTTCTTTTTCTATTTCTTGTTTTACTTCTTTATTTATTTTGTTTTCTCTTAATTCTTTTACTGTAAATGATGCAAATGTTGCAGCAAATCCTACCCAACCTATTATTACAAAGATATCTGCTATATTGAATACTGGAATATTTATAATTTGGCTAAAGTCTATATATTCTATTACATATCCTCTAAACATTCTATCTATTAAATTTGATATTGCTCCTGCTAGAATAAAACTTAATAATATTTTGAATTTTTTATCTATATAGCTGTTTTGCCTAGTTATAAATTTAATCATAATTGCTATTATTATTAAATTAGCAATTACATACATTGTGCCTGAGTTTGAAGTATCTCCATTGTCTAAATTTTCATTTTGCTTAACTTTTAAGTTTAATACTCCTTTAATTATGGTTATTTCATTAGTATTACTTACATATATTTTTATTATTTGGTCTACCATTATTATTGCTATAACAATTATAATTAATATGATATATTCTTTTTTTATTTTATTTTTTTCTTTATTCATATTTTTTACTTATTGCCTTATGATTTTATTTAGGTTTTTTAAGTTTGGATTTACCTATAAACCAATATTTTATACATTTAGTCTTTCATATACTACAAAATAGTCGTCTTTATATAATTCTTTATAATTTGGATCTTTTGTTTTAGTTATAATCATATTCATTTTTGAATTTTCGTATGTTATTACATGTGTTATTTGGTATTTTTCAAAAATATCTTCGTAGAATTTACCTATACCTGATGTATCTATAAAGTCTGAGAATATGTCTTCTTCTTTATTGCTAAATTCTGGTGCATAAAGGTCTGCTCTTGAGTCTATAAATACTGGTATTCCTCTAAATAACATGTAACTTCCATAATTGTATTCATTGTAAAATCTTGCGGTTCCTAAATCTATGTTTTGTAGAATATAATCACATGCTGCAACTGGATATGCCGTTTCGTCGATATATTTATCATCTAGTTTGTCTTTTGCAAAATATATACTTAAACCAAGTGTTAGTGCTGTTATTACTAGTATTCCGACCTTTTTGGTGATTGTTTCTAATGCTCTTTTTGGCATTTCTTTATCATATATGTTAGCAAGATTCATTATTAATCTATTTAATATAACTGAACCTGCTATTGCAAACATACTTACTTGTCTTCTTGAGGCTAACATTAGGTATGTTAAACCTCCTAACATAAATAAATCACTCATTCTTATTTTAGATTTTGTAAATATTAGTAAGCTTAAGAATATTATTAGTGTACATATTACATCTGTATCTTTGGATAATGTCATTGGTAAATGTTCATTTATGTTTTGGGTTGTATTTCCTTGCATTGTTTTTATTAAGTATGTGTATGGTGTTGTTCCAAGTGGGGTTAAAAATCCTGTTAATAGACAGATTATCATTATTATAATTAACCATTTAACATTTTTATTTTTTTCTAGTTTTATTTTATATGGATCTTTTAATTCTTTCGTTCTTTTTATTTTTATTTTATCTACATTTTCTTCTAGTTCTTTTAATTCTTGTTTTACTTTTTCTAATTTTTCGTTATCTTGTTTTTTGGTTAGTTTCTTTATTTTATTTTTTAATTTAGCAATTTTTAGTTTTCTATAAAAGACTGTTTCTGCAAGTATTGCAATTAGATATTCTGCAATATATGGTAAGTATAGTACAAAGTAGAATGGAAATACTGCTACATGTAAGTTTGCAATTAATATTGGTATTATTACTAATCCTGCTACATATCGTTTCTTTTTCGTTTCTAAGAATTGTTCTATGAAATATATTGTTAAAATAAATAGTATAAATGTTACAAGTTGCGCTCTTGCACATATATAGCTTCTTAATAAATACATTGCTCCTATTGTTATAAAAAATGAAAATACTTTATTTTTTGCAAGTTTTGTATTTACTAGATATATTGATATTCCTAAGATTGCTGATAATATACAGGTTGTTATATATATTCCTGTCATTCCAAATGCATCATATATATAATATGTTATTAGGTCATATCCCCAATGAGGATATGTATATGCTAAATCTTCGTGCCAAGAAAATGGATCTTGCATATCTACTCCAAATTGTGATATGTGCTCTCCTATTTTTATTGTATAAAATGTATCGTTTTGCAGTGTTACTGGTGTTAGTGCTATACAAAAAATTGCTATTAGAATAATTGCTATTAAATTAAATTTAACATCTTTACTTAAAATTTTCTTTTTTTCTTTATCATTTTGTTTTTTTTCCATTTGCTTTATATCGCCCTTTCTTGCTTTTATTTATGTTTAAAATTATATCAAAAAAAGTTTCAAAAGACTAGTCCTTTGAAACTTTTTATAGATTATTTTATTTTTTATACAGCTTCTTTGCTTTGTTCTTCTACTTCTTTTTGTGGTTCGTTTTCTTCTATTACTTCTAAGCTACCTACAGAAACTTCGTATGCAACTCTTGTTTCTACACTTCCGTCTTCGTGTTTCTTTTCGTATGTTCTTGATTGAACTCTTCCTACTACTTTTACTTGTGAACCAACTTCTAGGTTTTGGCAAAATCTTGCATTTCTTCCCCATGCTATACATGGTATATAATCAGATTTGTTATATGCTCTGTTTACTGCAAGTAAAAGGTCTGATATTTCTCTTCCAAATGGTGTTTGTCTGTATATTGGTTTTTTGCATATATAACCTACTAGTACTACTTCGTTTGTTATGGTGTCTTTTTTTATAAAGTCTGTTTCTTCTTCTTCATTTTTTTCTTCTACTTCCATTATGTCTTTTGCAAATACTGTTAGTATTAGTCTATTTTTTTCGTTTTCATAACTGTTGTATGATCTAAATTGTCCTTTTATTAATAATTTTTTGCCTTCTTGTAATGTATCTTCTTTTATTAGTCTTTCTGATACTGTTATTGGTATTATGTCACTGTTTCCACTTAAACGTGGTATTGATAAGTTAAAAATGTAAAATCTTTCTCCATATATTTCATGGCTGAATTTTTTTTCTCCTGTAACTTTTCCAACTAATGTTAAGTAGTTGTTTTCTAAATAATTTGTATCCAATTTTTTTTCCTCCCTATTTTTTTATATTTATCAATTGTATGTTTTTTACGCTTTTTATTTACTTACAGTTACCATTATACTCCTTTTTTTTGGTTTTGTCTACATAAAAAGTTAATTTTTTTAAAAAAAGTTAGATTTTTACTATATTTCCTCGATTATGCTATTATTATAAATTCTAGAAATTATATAAATTATTAAAATTTCGTATGTTTTTAAATTATTTTTTTCATTTATTTTTATTCTTCTTTCTTCGATTTCTATACTTTTTTCTTGCTTGCTTGGGATATTTTGTTGTAGATATATTAGTAACCTAGAGTTTGTTATACTTGAAATTGTAACTGTTGCTTTTTGATTTAGTCCATATGTTATTATTTTTGTAGTTTCATTTTTTATTATGTCATATTCTTTGTTTATATCTGTGTTTATAATTATATATTGGGCTGTTTGGCAAATTTTTTTTAAATTTTCTTCTTGCATTTTAAATTTATTTAATTCACTTTCAATTATAACTGTTTCAAACTTTATGTTTTTTATGTTTTCTATGCTTTTTAAATTTATGTTAATTAATTTTAAGTTTTGGTCTTGAATGTTTTTTGGTAATTTTTCCTTTATATTTTCAAAACATTTTCGGTTTGAAACTATACCAATAAATGACATTTTTTATCCCCTTAAAATATTTATATTTTTATTATTAACTTATTTTGGTAATTTTATACTATTTTTTAATTATTTTTTATTTGTTTTTGGGTACCGTTTACATCTATTTCGTAATTGTCAAAATATATTAGCTCAGATATTGGTACAATTTCTAATCCTTTTTCTTTTATGTTTTTTAGGAGCATATCTAAACTATTAGCTGTATTTTTTGTGCCATTGTGGGTTAAAATTATGTCTCCTTTTTTTATTTCGTCTTTTAATCTATCCCACATTTGTTCTCCTGTTAGGCCGAGTGTAGTCTAAAGTGTCTAGAGACCATTGAATAGTGTAGTATCCTTTGTCTTGAGCTGCTTTTATTACTGTATTATTGTATTCTCCATATGGTGCTCTATATATTTGGGTCCTTTTTCCTGTTATTTTTTCTATTTTGCTATTACTTTTTTCTATTTCTTCTATGTTTTGTTCATATGTTAGATTGTTTACATGGGGATGTGTATTACTATGGCTTGCAATTTCGTGACCTTCTTTACTTATCTTTTTTGTTGCTTCTGGGAATTTTTCTATCCAATCGCCTACCATGAAGAAGGTTATTTTTGTGTTGTTTTCTTTTAGGGTTTTTAGGATAGAATCTATATCGTCTGCATTCCAAGCGCAATTCATTGTTAATGCTACTTTGTTTTCATTTGTTTCTACATTATATATTGGTAATAATTTTGAATTATTTGTTGATGCTTCAAAAGTTTGCTCTTTATTCGTTATAGTTTCTGCTATGCAAAATAAAATTACTACTGTTATTATTGATACTACATATGTATATATTTTTTGTTTGCTAAATACATAAAACATAAAAAAACCTCCAAATTAAAGCTATTTAATTTTATGCTTTTACTCGGAGGAAAATTCCTTTTTATATAATATCTATTAATTCTTTCATTGATTTTATTTTATAATCTGGTTCCATTAAAATCTCTTCTTTTTTCTTCATCAACATATTCTAAAAAAATCTTATTATTAAATGCTCCTTTCTTCTCTTCTTTGGCTTTCATTATTTTTTCTACTTCTTTCATACTGTACCCCTTTAATTTCATTATGGCATTTATTACTTCCATTAAATCTCCAAGTTCTTCAATACTATTTTCTTCTATAAACTCATTAGCCTCTTCTAAAACTTTTCTATTTAATTCTTTTAAATATTCTTTATCATCTAAAATTCTATACTTACATTTTCTACCTTGTTCACTATCAATATCTTCAGGAATTTTATCTCTAACTAATTTATTATAATTATATCTAAAATTTGACATATTTTCACCTCTATTTTTAACTATTACGATTATCTATTATCTCTTCTAAATCTTTTTTCAATTGTACTATATCATTTGTTACTATATCCCAAATAAGATTTAATTTTATTCCCTCATAATCATGAACGATTTTATTTCTTAAATTTTTTATAATAATCCATTCTATATTAGTATATTTTTCAATTGTCTCTTTACTTATATTCTTAACTAATTCGCCTATTTGGCTAATCGCAAAAATAGTTGCATCTACTTTTTCTTCATTACTTGAAAATGATTGAAAATCACACCCTTCAGTATATCTCAATGCTTTACCTATATATTCTATCATCTTTTTTAATGACATATATTCTTTATTTTTCATATACAACAACTCCTGTTTCTTTTATTTCCTTGTCAATTGAAGAATCCTCTATTATTTCATATTTTTCAAATCCATCAATATTTTTTTGCAATTTTTCTTCTATTTGGCAAATTAATTTTATTAGTGCAAATCCCTTTAATTCTGCATTTGTATCTATTATTAAATCCACATCACTTTCTTTTGTTGCTTTGTGTTTTGCATAAGAACCAAATAGTATTACTTGATATACAGGTTTATCTTTTAAAAATTCTTTTAATATTTTTTTTATTTCATCAATTGTATATATTTTTTCACTCATAATATCACTCCTTTTTTATACTATTATATTTATATTATACTATGAAATTAAGTATTTCTACAATATATTTCTTTAAAATTTATTTTGAATTTTACTTTATTTTTTTTATTTATTAGTATAAAATAAGTATATAAAATTAAGACTTTAATATACTTAAAAATTAAATAAATAAGGAGGATTTTATAATGGATAAAATTAGAATAGGAATCTACGGTTATGGAAATTTAGGTAAAGGTGTTGAAAAGGCTATTTATAACAATCCTGATACTACGTTAGCTGGAATATTTACAAGACGTGACCCTTCTTTACTTTCTCCAATTAATAAAGATGCTAAAGTATTTTCAGTAGATGATGCTAAAAAAATGAAAGATGAAATTGATGTTATGATTTTATGTGGTGGATCTGCAACTGATTTACCTATTCAAGGACCTAAAGTTGCTTCTATGTTCAATACTGTTGATAGCTTTGACACTCATGCAAAAATCTCAGAATATTTTTCAAATGTTGACACTTCTGCAAGAGACGCTGGTAAATTATCTTTAATTTCTTGTGGATGGGATCCAGGGTTATTTTCATTAAACCGTGCTTTATTAGAGGCTGTTTTGCCTAATGGTACAAATTATGTTTTTTATGGTAGAGGTTTGAGTCAAGGACATTCTGACGCAGTAAGAAGAGTTAAAGGAGTAAAAAATGCTGTTCAATATACAGTTCCTTATGATGAAGCAGTAAATAAAGTTAGAAATGGCGAAAATCCTAATTTTAAGTCTGTTCGCGAAACTATGTGGAGGGAATGTTTTGTTGTTTTAGAAGATGGTGCAGATGCTGATGCAGTAGAAAAGGAAATTAAAGAGATGCCTAATTATTTTGAACCATATAATACTTGTGTTCATTTTATTTCTGAAGAAGAGTTAAAAGAAAAACATTCTACTCTTCCTCATGGTGGTTTTGTTTTAAGAAGTGGTACTACTAGTAATAATGTAAATCAAGTCGCTGAATTTTCTTTAAAATTAGATTCTAACCCTGAATTTACCGCTAGCGTTTTGGTTGCATATGCTAGAGCTATATTTAGGATGCATAAGGAAGGAAAAACTGGTGCTGTTAGTGTATTAGATGTTCCTGTTTCATTACTTTCAATAAAAGATAGAGAAGAGTTATTAAAAGAAACTTTGTAGATTTGACTTATTTCTATAAATTTAGATTGTATTTTATATATGTGCTTTTTATTTACATATATTTGTATAATAACATTTCTTTTTTAATTAATAAAATTTGAATTTATTGTAATTTAATTAATCCAATTAATCCAATTAATTCAGGCTAAAAAATCCAACTTAAAAAAGAGTTGGATTTTTTGATTTTAATATTTATATTTTCTTATCATACTTTTTTATATAATTAATTTCTTTTTTAGACTTTTTTCAGAAATAATCTCACAAATTTATCCCATGCCTTATGTTAAATCTTTCATATTATATAAGCCTTGATTTTTATTTAAAAGAAATTTTGCTGCCTTAACAGCCCCTTCTGCAAATACTTGTCTTGAATATGCTTTGTGTGTTATTTCTAAGCTTTCATTTTCTCCAAAGAATTCTACTGTATGTTCTCCAACTATATTTCCTCCTCTTATTGAAGAAAACCCTATTTCTTTTTTATTTCTTTGTTCTCTTTTTTGCATTCTATCAAATGTATATGTTTTTTCTTTATTAAATACTTCATTTATTGCATCTGCTAAAAGTATTGCTGTACCGCTTGGTGCATCTATTTTTTTATTGTGATGTGTTTCTATTATTTCTATATCTGCTGAGCTTAAAACCTTAGCTATTTTTTGCACAATTTGTGCCATTAAGTTTATATCTACTGACATATTTGAACTTATAAATATTGGTATTTCTTTTGATAAATTTTCTATTTTCTTTAATTCATCTTTTGAAAATCCTGTTGTTGCAATAACTATTGGAGTTTTTGTTTGTTTTGCATATTCTAATATTTTAAAAGTAGCTTTTGGTGTAGAAAAATCTATTATTACATCTACTTTTTCTTTTATTTTATTTATATCGTTATATATTGGAAAATTTTTGTCTAAAATTTCTTCTATTCCAAATCCACATTTTATTTTTATATCTTCTTGGTTTTCTATGTATTTTTCCACTTCTTTTCCCATTCTTCCTGTTGCTCCGTTTAATAATATATCCATCTTTTTATCATCCTTTCTTTTTTATTTTTATAATTTTTAAATAAGATTGTGTTTTTTCATTGTTTCTTTTAGTTTTTCTTTGTTTTCATTTGATAATTCAATTAACGGTAATCTAGGTTCTCCAAAATCGTATCCAAGCAAATTTAAAGCATGTTTTACTGGTATTGGGTTTACTTCTGAAAATAGAGCTTCTATTAGGTCTAAAACTTCTAATTGCATGTTTTTGGCTTTTTCTTGTTCACCTTTAAAATAATTTTGTATCATTTCAGTTGTATAATCAGGCATAATATTGGATAATACTGAAATAACACCTTTTCCACCTAAAGAAAGTACTGGTATTATTTGGTCATCATTTCCAGAATATATATCTAAATCATCTTTACATAAACTAGCTATTTTGGCAACTTGTGATATGTCCCCACTTGCTTCTTTTATTGCTACAATATTTTCTATTTTGGATAATTCTTTACACGTTTTTGGTAATATATTTACACCTGTTCTGCTAGGCACGCTATACATTATTATTGGAAGGCTTACTGAATTTGCAATTTTTTTGTAATGTTCTATTAGTCCTTGTTGTGTTGTTTTGTTATAATATGGTGTTACTACTAAAAGCCCATCTACTCCGGCTTCATTTTCAGCAAATTTGGACATTTCTATTGCAGTTTTTGTATTATTGCTTCCTGTTCCTGCAATTACTTTTGTTCTTTTATTTACTTTCTTTACTGTAAATTTTATAAGTTCCTTTCTTTCTTCTTCAGTCATTGTTGAAGATTCTCCTGTGGTTCCACAAACTATTATTGCATCTACTTTAGCCTTTATTTGTTCTTCTATCAATTTTTCAAATTCTTTAAAATTTATTCCTTCATTTGTAAATGGTGTTGCTATTGCTGTTCCACATCCTTTAAATATTGTATTTTTCATATACATTCTTCCTTCCTTTATTTTTATATGTATCATTATATTATATTAGAATTTGTGTTTCAAGTATTACTTTAGTAAATTATATTCATAAATTTTTTTACAATATATTGCATATATCTTGAATTTATAATATTATTAAATATGTCTAATTTAAATTACTATTATTTAATTTAAAATATGAAAGGGAAGGAAAGTTTATGATTAATGAAACCAGAATCTCAATTATAGGAGGACCTGGCACCGGAAAAACTACACTTGCTGAAAACATTGGAAAAAAACTAGATTATCCAATATATCATTTAGACGCTTTTGATCATTTAGAAAATTGGAAAAAAAGAGATAAAAATGATCGAGATGGAATAATTTTAAAAAAAATTGAAGAACCTAAATGGGTAATTGACGGAACATATAAGTCAACTCTAGATGAAAGACTAAAAAGAACAGATATGATAATATTTTTAAATTATTCTACACTTGCAAAACTTAAAGGAATATTTTCAAGATATATAAAAAACAAAGGAAAAGAAAAGCCAGAAATTCCAGGATGCAAAGAAAAAATGGATTTTCACTTTATAAAGTATACTGCAAAATGGAATTTTAAAACCAGAAAAACAGTAGAAAAAATATTAAATGAAAATAAAGATAAAAAAATTTTAATTTTTAAAAACAGGAAAACATTAAATAACTGGTATAAGACAGAATTTAATGAAGAAATTAATCTTAAATTTTAATTATGTCCAATCTGGGACGTTTCTCAATTGGACATTTTGTCCAATTGGGAAACGTCCCAGATTGGACATAATTTTTAAAAAATTGGGTAACCTACTTAAGAGAAGTAGGTTTTTATTATGGTTAAAAAAATTATAATTGGACTTTTGGCAGGGATTGTGAGTGGTTTGTTTTCAACTGGTGGAGGAATGATACTTGTGCCTGCATTTGTGCATTTGCTTAAGTTGGATGCAACTAAATCTAGGGGGACGTCTGTTTTTTGTATTCTTCCTATGGTGATAACAAGTAGTTTCTTTTATTATAAGGGTAATTTTATTGATTGGAAAATAGCTGTGCTTTGTGCTGCGGGACGGTGCAGTGGGTGGATATTTTCGGTGCTAAGTTGTTAAAAAAGTTACCAGAAAGGATAATGAAAATAGTATTTACTGTGTTTTTATTTTATGTATCATATAGAATGTTATTTTCATAATTTTTTGTTATGGCAGAGGTTTTAATTGGTTTGTTATCTGGAATTGTAAGTGGAACTGGTATGGGAGGAGGAACTATTTTAATTTTTCTTCTTTCTTTTGTGATGGGTGTAGAACAACATATAGCTCAAGCTACAAATTTAATTTTTTTTATTCCTACAGCGATAGTTGCAATTTGGGTTAATTTTAAAAATAAAAATATAGATTTAAAATTAGCTATTATTATTTCAATTTTTGGTATATTAGGAGCTATAATAGGGGCAAATATATCTATACATATAGATGTTACTATTTTAAAAAAATGTTTTGGGATTTTTTTATTATTAATTGCTGTAAATGAAATAAATTCCATAATTAAATTGTATAAAACAAAAAAATAAAAGAGATAATAAATATAGTAATTAATTAAGGTATATTAAAAAACCAAAAAACAAAATATGTAAAATAATAAGGCGGAGGTGAAAAATAATGAAATTTATAAAAGGTGTTATGATTGGAGGTTTAATTACAACTGGATTAGTTATGATGTATACAGAATCTAATATAATGAATAAGAAAAAAATGATGAAAAAGGGAAAACAAATTGCTAAAAAAATGGGGATTGCTTAATTATGTAATTTTAAATTTAGGTGTACTTATTTAAAATTTACTATATACTAATATACTCCCCTAATAAAACTTTTCTTAATATTTAAACTAAGATAAAGTATATTTTTATACTTCATCTTAGTTTTATAAATACATATTTAAATTTTTTTATATTCTTATATTTAGTTCATATCTTTAGTTTATTTCTTTATCCTTCACATTTTTCCTCTTTTTGTTCATCACATTTGTCGCAATCATCGTGTTTTCCATCTAAAAAGCAATCACATTTATCATGTTTTTCGCCTTTTAGGCATCTTCCTTCGTGATGACATTTTGCACATATTTTCATTTTTCTAGTATCATTAACCCATATTTGGATAGCATATTCTCTTCCTGGGCAAAGAGGTCCAAATACGAATTCTCCTTCTTTGTCTGTAAATGTATGGCCTATTGGTCTTCTTTCTTCTTTGCCATTTTCACAAACAACTTCTACTAGTTTGACAACTGCATCACATACTGGTTCTTGAAAACAATTTTTTACGACTCCATAAATTACGTCACGATTGTCTTCTGGTAGAGTAATGTCTAAATCAAATTGTTTACCTCCTGAAATTACTCCGTCTACATCTAAAACTGGACAAAAGTGTTTTTTATCATCCATCCCCATTTATTATCATCCTTTCTTACAACTTTACGTTGTTAGTATATATTATGTAAATACCATAAAAACGTTACTATTAAAGAAAAGATAATTTTGCAAGATGTGTCCCAGATTGGACAAAATGTCCAATTTGGGACGTTTCCCAATTGGACATTTTGTCCAGTTTGGAAACGTCCCAAATTGTCCCTATTCTTCGTTGTAGTATTTTGTACCTAGCATTTTGTCTGGTAAATATTGCTGTTCTACATAGTGACCTGGGAAATTGTGTGGATATAAGTAACCTTCGTTATATCCTAATTCTCTCATTTTTTCTATTGGTGCATTTCTTATGTGCATTGGTATTTCTCCTGTGTCTTTTGTTTGCACATCTTCTAAGGCTTTGTTTATGGCCATATATGCTGAATTTGATTTTTTTGATGTTGCAACATATATTGCTGCTTCTGATAATATTATTCTTGCTTCTGGCATTCCTATCATATGTACTGCTTGCATTGCATTGTTTGCTACAACTAATGCATTTGGATTTGCTAAGCCTACATCTTCTGAGGCACATATTACTATTCTTCTTGCTAGAAACATAGGGTCTTCTCCTCCATTTAATGCTCTTGCTAGATAGAATACTGTGGCATCTGGGTCTGAGCCTCTCATGGATTTTATAAATGCACTTATGTTGTCATAATGACTGTCTCCATTTTTGTCAAATACTGCTTTTCTTGTTTGTACACTATTTTTTATTATTTCGTCTGTTATATGTATGTAACCATCTTCACTTATTGGGGTTGTTAGAACTGCTATTTCTAAACCATTTAGAGCTGTTCTTACATCTCCATTTGAGATTGATGCTAGTTTTTTTAGGGTTTTTTCTTCTATTTTTATATTATATTCTCCGAAGTCCACCTGGTCTTTTTAGGGCATTTTGTAAGATGGTATATACGTTTTCTTCTGTTAAAGGATTTAATTTTATTACCATTGACCTAGATATTAGAGCTTTGTTTACTTCAAAGTATGGATTTTCAGTTGTTGCTCCTATTAAAATTATTGTACCATTTTCTACAAATGGTAGTAATGCATCTTGTTGTAATTTATTAAATCTATGTATCTCATCAATAAATAATATACTTTTTCCTGTTGGATTTAACATGAATTTTTTGGTTTCTTCTATTACTTTTTTTATATCTGCTACACCTGCTGTTACTGCATTTATTTTATAAAATTTATATTTGGTTGTTTCGCTAATTACTTTTGCAAGTGATGTTTTACCACATCCAGGAGGACCAAATAGAATAATGCTTGATAATCTATCTGCTTTTATGGTTCTATATAATATTTTGTCTTTTCCGAATTACATGTTCTTGTCCTACATATTCTTCTAATGTTTTTGGTCTCATTCTAAATGCTAGTGGTTCATTTTTATCCATTTTTGACATCACTTCCTTATTGAAAATTTTTACATTATTATTCTACTTTATAATTGTTTAAGCACTTATTTATCTCCCTAAAAAAGCCAAAGCTTTTCTTATTAATTCTTCTGTGGTTAGATTTGTTTTATCTTGAATTTTCTCAAATGTTTTTTCTATTTCTTTTCTGTTATATCCTAATACTTGAAGTGCTGCAATTGCTTCTGAAAGTATGTTGTCTTTTTCTATTGCTTGTTTTATTTTTAAGTTTGAATTATTGCTACTTGCCATCTTTAATTCTTCTATTTGTTGTTCTTTCTTTATTTTGTCTTTTAACTCTAATATTATTCTTTGTGCTGACTTTGCACCTATTCCTGGTATTGTAGTTAGTGTCTTTATATCTTCTGATATTACTGCTAATGCAAATTCAGATGGTTTACAAGCAGAAAGCATTACTAGTGCTGTTTTTGCTCCCACTCCACTTACTCCTATTAGTAGTTCAAACATTTTTAGTTCTTCTAGTGTATTAAATCCAAATATGCTTATATCATCTTCTCTTACTCTATAATGAGTGTGTATTTTTACAGTATCTCCTATGTTTCCTAGCGTGTCTATACTTGAATCTGACATAAATATTTTATAACCTAGGCCTCCAACATCTACTACTACATATCCTGTCATTTTCATTTCTAATGTTCCTTTTATATATGCTAACATTTTTCTTTTCTTGATATATTTGGCAAATATATCAATTTCTCCTTTATATTTATTTAGGTTTTTTTGGTTTTACCTATAAACCTTTTTGACAAATTTAATAAAATAGTTTTTTGTATTTAGTTTAAATGAATTTTTATTTAGTTTTATTATCACTTTTTTCTTACTTTATTTATAATAATGTATTTGTACTATGTATTATATAAGTATGTTGCTTCTAAGTCAGCTTCGTGTGTTAATAATGCTATTGGATATTTTTTATATGTTGCACCAATTGAATTATATAATTCTTTTGGTTCAGTATATCCCATGTGCCAGCGAATTGAATATTTTTCTTCTGGGGTTAGTTTTATATATTCTGTTATCATCATAACAGATTTTTCACCATGTCCATAAGGTATAGTATCTTCTACTGTGTAATATGGTACTTTTTCCCATACGCCTAATGCGTTTTTGGCATTTCTGTAATCTATTTTATAAAAATTTGTTTTACATATATCATGTAGTAATCCAATTATTATTATTGATTCTTCTTCTATATTTATTGGCATTATACATTTGCTTACTTTATGTTTTAAAATTTCATATACTTTTAAACTATGTTCTACTAAACCGCCTTCATAATCTCCATGAAATTTAGTACTAGCTGGTGCTTTGAAAAAATCTGATTTTTCTAAAAAGTTTATAAGATCTTCTATTCCTTCTCTTTTGACGGTTCTTAGTAATTTTAAAAATTCTTCTTTCATATTTTTTCATTCCTTCCTTATATTGCTTAAATTCAAATAATGCATTTTTTTGCTAATTATATAAATATCAGTAAAAAAAGTCAAGCCTAAACTCTTTTACTATAAACTAGGAGCATTTTTATTGTTTTTTCTAAAGTTTCTTATATATTTTTTTAGTTTTTTTGAGCCATTTTCTTTTTCTCTTACCCCTAAAACTAAACCTTGATTTTCTAAATTTTCCATTTGCTCTAGAGTAACTAAAATAAATCGATTGTATTTTTTTGAAAATAAATAACATCTTACATTATTTTTATATTCTGAAAAAATGCAAGGAGTATAACTTTTTTCTCCTTCTTTTATTCTATAACAATTAAATATATGTACTTTGTTATCTAAATCTTCTTTTATTAATTTCTTTAAAACACCTCTATAAAATGTATTTATTTCAACAATTCCCATATCCATATTATCACTGTTTATATCATCATCTGATAGTATTTTTTCTAATAGCTCTTGCACATTTAATCCTTCTAGTTTTTGTTTTAAATTATTTATTTTTTCATCTTTATAGTCTTCTTCTTTAGTAATATAGCCTAACTCGATTAAGAATTTAGTTAAAAATTCTTGATTTTCTTTTTCATCTTCATAATATTTAAAACCTGATAATCTTGATCTTGTTTGTATGTTTGTTAAATCACTTTGTAAGTCTGCTATACAATTTTTTCCTTTTTTAAATCTAATTATTGGATAAATGTGGTCATCTTCCATGGTTGGCTGACTTTCGTATGCATCTATATTAAATTCTTTTAATATATCACAATATAATTTTGTTAAAGTTATACATGTTATTTTTTTCTTGCTTGCTAATTCATCCATATTCTTAAAGCCAGTTCTGGCTTTTTTAACCATTTTTTTCTTAGTTTCTGAATTACCGAAAAAATATCTTTCGTCAAAAGCTTTTATTTTTCCTAATTCAATGTAGATATATAATGCTTTTTTTATTTCTTGTTCTTCTTCACTTCCTGAAAAAAATGGCATGTTCTTTTTTAAGTATTCGACTAATTCTTTCTTGTTCATAAAATCACCTTTTTTAGTATATAATAATTTTTAAAAGATGTCTAATTAAAAAATTTATATTTATTATTTATAATATATAGTAAAAATTTATTTTAAATGTTATAATAAAATAGTGAAGAAAGCGAGGAAACAAAATGAATAATATAGATTTTAGGTATGATGATTATAAAAAAACTTTTGATTTGAAATGTACCAATTCTTATACTCAAGAACAAGTAAAAAATATTGAGGAGGTTCAAAAATGGTTAAAAGAGCAATAAATCAAGAAATTATGGATAGTGTTAATAAATTTATAGAAGAAATTAAAAAAAGATACAATGTCACAGCAATTATATTGTTCGGTTCTTATGCAAAAGGAACTGAAAATGAAGATAGTGATATTGACATTGCAGTTATTTCAGATGATTTTGAAGATATTTATGATTGTATGGCAATTTTAATGGGAATGACTTGGGATATAGATGCTAGAATAGAGCCACATCCAATAAAAATGAAAGATTTTGAAGAAGGCAATCCTTTTGTTCAAGAAATAATTGATACAGGAATAAAAGTAGCATAAATAATTATATATTGCACTACGAAAATTAACCTATCAAAACTTAATTATCAGAGTATGTCAAATTTCTTTTTTGGCTTACTCTGTTTTTTATTAAGAGATATTATCTAATCTGCAATCTTCTTAATTTTTTATGAATACTATTTAAAATTAAAATATTTTATTATATAATGTAGAAAAAAGAAATGAGGTACATATGAAAATTTTTAAAAAGATTTTAATATTTTTATTAATAGCAATAATTATAACTTTAACCATTTTCTTCATAATTGGTTATTCTACATACACCTCTGCCTTAAAAGATGAACCATTAATTACTAAAATAGATAAAATAACAACTTCTCAAAATTTTACAAAATTCGATGAAATGTCAGAAGATTATCGAAATGCTGTAATTGCAGTAGAAGACCACAGATTTTATGATCATGGAGCATTAGATTTTATATCAATTGCAAGAGCACTTTTTGTAAATATAACAAATTTTGAATTAAGAGAAGGCCGGAAGTACAATTACTCAGCAAGTTGCCAAAAATGTTATATTATCTCAAGATGAAACATTGTCAAGAAAATTAGGAGAAGTATTTGCAGCATATGACTTAGAAAAAAACTACACCAAAAATGAAATCTTCGAACTATATGTAAATACCTCTTATTTTGGAGATGGGTATTATGGAATTTATTCAGCAAGTATGGGATATTATAATAAACTACCCAAAGACTTGAATTTAGATGAAGCTTCAATGTTGGCAGGAGTTCCAAATGCTCCGTCTGTATATGCTCCAACAGTTAATCCAGACTTAGCCAAAAAAAGACAAAAACATGTATTAAATAAAATGGTAGAATATGGGTATATTTCTCAAGATGAGGCAAATAGTATTAAATAAATTAACATTTTATCTATTTAAAGTTCATATATTTATCTTAGGTGAAATTGTTTGAAAATATTTGTCTTAAATAAAAAATTGATATTTATAATTTGTTTTTTTATAATTTTGTTAGCTTTTATATTTTTGTATTTTAGTAATACTTTTTCTTTAGCAGTAGACTTAACCGCAAATAGTGTAATTGGCTTAAACTTTGAAGAAAAGATTTCAACTTTGACCAAATCTAAAGAAAAAATTGCTTATTTAACTTTTGATGATGGTCCTACTTTGAAGACTACTAGTAAAATATTAGATATATTAAAAGAAGAAAATGTAAAGGCTACTTTTTTTGTTGTCGGAAAACATGTAAAAGAACATCCTGAAATTGTAAAAAGGGAATATGAAGAAGGTCATTATATAGCAAATCATGGTTATAGCCACAATAATTCAAAACTATATGCAAGCAATAATAGTTTTATTTCTGAAATAAAAAATACAGATATAGAAATTGGAAAGGCAATTGGTGTTTCTAATTATTCTTCACATGTTTTTAGATTTCCAAATGGATATATGTCAGCTAATTATAAGGATAAAAAGAAAGAAGCTCTTAAACTTCTTTCTCAAATGAATTATTCTTATGTTGATTGGAACTGCTTAAATAAGGATTCTGAAACAAAATATACAAATGAGCAGTTATTGAATAATTTAAAAAAATCGGCTAAAAATAAAGGGACTTTGGTTGTTTTAATGCATGATACTTCTGCTGTTAATGATAGTTCGAAGATTTTGAGGGATTCTATTTATTATTTGAGGGCTCAAGGGTATCGATTTGGTAATTTTTATGATTTGATTGAATGTAAGCGGTCAATAAAAACCGCTTATCTGCAATAAATCTCCGTTATTTCTACATTCATATCTTCTCTAATTTTTCCCATTCCCCCCAAAATTTTAGGTTCTTTTTTATAGATGTAATCTGCTATTTTATCATATGCAAACAATTTTATTTTAGACTTATTAGTTAATATAGCTTCAAATTCTACTTTTGCATATTGCTTTTTACCTATTATAAATCTATAATCTAATTTACTTATTCTTTTTATTAATAATATACATTCATTCATATTTATAAATTCAATTGCCAACATACTTATATAAGCCTAGTTGAATTCAAGCCTGGCAAATTTTTTGCCACAACAAGGTTACTTGATGAGCTACCACAACTCACATTTAACGACCTAAATTTAGTTAGAGATAATTATAAATCTATTGCTATCAGGGCTCAGGGCTACCTTATATAAAGTGTGGCCCTACACCCGTAGTTGTAGTTGCTAGAGGTCGGAATGTAGTAGTCGCGGAGTCCGGCTGGATAACTAGAGCTATTGCTGCGGTAATTACCTCCGGCGCAAAACTCGACGGTAGGTTTTGTAGGCCTCTGCAGTCCAATCATATACATTTCCTACAAGGTCATAAATGTTATTTGCTTTTGTGAACTCACTACTTCCTGTTGGAATCCTTGTTGAGCCTGTTTTGGTCACCATACTGCCACTACTATTTTCATATTCAAATGTTGTGTTACTATAATTTCCCCAATCTTTTGAATCTTCTATTACTTGCTCTTTGGTTTTATTTCCACTTTCTATTAACCACATTAACGTTCTATCATATTGATTTCCCCATATCATCCCTGTCTTTACATTTTTATTACTTCCTTTTAACTTTTTACATTTTTCATACATTGTATACCATGTTTGACTTTTTATATCTTCATTCATTCTTCTTACTACTGCTACATCTTTTCCTAAATCTCCTGTCTCGTATCTTCCTATATAAAATCCTCCATATTTTTCTACACTTTTTATCATATTTGTAAATTCTTTTTCTAACTGCATTAAAAATTCTTGTGTTGTTTCTGCTCCTATTCCTAATTTTTTTAATCTTGAATCTCCATCATATACTGTACTACCTTTAGGTACTACATCTGGCTCTCTATAGGATGTCTTACTTGAGATTTTCATTATTCCATTACTTTCACTCCAATTATTTGGAGCTGTTCCTGTTACTTGGTCATAACTACTTGATGTACTTGTTGAAAAATTATATATTTTCCCCCACAATTTTCCATTACTATCTGTTCCATAAAATTTACTCGTATCATATACTGGTACCCAGACATATTGATTTCTTGTTTTTTTTGCTTCTGCTACATTTGTATCATCTACTTCTTCTTCTCCTTCATATATTACATATCCTGTATCTATTTCATTTTCTCCTGCTACCTTACTTCCTACATATCCTTTGGGAACTGGCACTGTGTCTCCGCTTGCGTCTTGAACTTTATTTACATATTCTTCTGTATATTCTTTTGCTTGTTGGTTTTTTACATTATTATTTTCTACTGCCTCTTGGGTATTTGCTACACTTTTTTCATTTTGTGCCTCTAATGAATTTGTTTTTTGATTGTTTGTTACTAATATTATTGTTGTAGCTGTTGCAATTATTATTAGTAGTATTAGTGTAATTATCATTATTGTTGTTTTTTTAGTAAATTTAAATTTTTTATTTTCCATTGTTTCCTCCTTATGTTTAGTTTTTTCAAAATAGTATGTTTATATTCTTTGAATAAAAATTTTGTACTATTTTTTCAATTTAAGTATAACTTACTATTTTTACTTTTTCAATACTTGTCACACAATTGTAATATTCTATTTAATTCTACATTTAGTATCTTTCTCTTAAATATCTTTTTAAAAAAAATGTTAAAAAATATGGAAAAGTATAGAATTTACCATTGTACCCTATATTTTTATATCCCAACTTTATTCCGTACTTAATATCTTTATATTTTTTACTTTCAATTAAATTATTTAAAGAAATAGTTGCTCCATCATTAGCCTTTACTTCGACTGGTATTAATGAGTTTTTATCTCTTACAAAAAAGTCCATTTCTATTGTTCCTTTTTCATTTTTATAAAAATATAATTTATATCCTTGTTTTACAAGCATGTCTGCAATAATATTTTCATAAATTGCACCTTTATAGGTATTAAAATTTTTGTTATTTCTTAAATCTTCTTGTGCTTCTTCATCTAGTGCTCCAATTAAAAACCCCGTATCTTTGAAATATATTCTATAATTATCAGGGTTAAAATTTCCTCCGAGTGGAAGTTCTGGTTGTTCTAAACAATAACATATATTGATAATTCCACTATTATTTAACCAATCTATAGTTCCTATATATTCTCTGTTTCTTGCTCCACTCTCTACTTTTGATATTTGAAATTTTTTATTTTCATTTCCTAAAAACACTGGTATTTTACGATATACATTTAGAATTTTACCATGGTCTAATCCACCTGCATATTTAGTTATATCTTCTTCATAATCTAAAAGAATTTGCCTTTGCATTTTTAATGTTCCACTATAATTATTATTTTTTACAAAAGAATTAACAATTGCAGGCATTCCACCTATTATCATGTATTCTTTAAAATTATTAATCATCACTGTAAGTTCTATATTTGAAAATGGAGTTAAATTTTTCATATGTTGATATAGACTTTCTATTTGTTCTTCTTTATATCCTTTAGCCCATAAAAATTCTTCAAAATCCATTGAATGCATTTCATAGTCTTCTTTGTTACCAACACTGTTTGATTCAATTTCATTATAATTAATTCCCATAAGAGAGCCTGAACAAATTACATCATATCTACCATCTAGATTAAATGATTTTAGTGAAGTTGCACAATTAATACAGTCCTGCAATTCATCAAAAAAGATTAATGTACTTCCTGGTATGAATTTTAAATTAGGATTTATTAAAGAAATATTTTTTATTATAGTATCTACTTCAAATCCTTCATCAAAAATTGTTTTAAATTGTTTTTGAAGTACAAAATTTATTTCGATTACACTTTTGTAATTGTTTTTTGCAAAATTCCTGATTGACTCTGTTTTTCCTATTTGACGTGCACCTTTGACTATTAAAGGCTTTTTGTCTGGACTATTTTTCCATTCTATTAAGTATTTATCTATTTTCCTTTTTAAAAGTTCCATATTACATCACCATCCTATATATATTATATCACATAATTCCAGCCTTATGCAAACTTTTTATCACAAAATTCCATTGTAAATCGTGCCTTTTTTCACAAAATTCCTGGGGTATTTTAAAAAAATCGGAAAACTACACTATCAATTAGAATTTTACAAGATATTAAGAAAATTTTAGAAGATACTAAAAAAGTTAAACAACCTTCTTAAAAAAAATTCAAGCCCTAAAGCTATTGTTATTAGTAGCTTTAAGGCACTTTTTTATCTAAAAAAATGTCATACTCAGGATATATCACTTTTTATCAACACTTATTTTAACTAAATTAGCAACTAGATTCAAAAATTCTTCAAATATAATTTTTTATTCTATATATTCTTGCTTTTTACTATTTTTTAATAATTCTTTATTCATGTCTCTTTGCATTCGAAGCATCGCATTTTCTTTTTCTGGAGTTGGTGTATTAATAGTGGCTTTTCCTATTTCTTGTTCTCCAAAAATGGTATGTGCTACATCTTCTTTATTTGTATTTGACATTATCTGCTCAATCCCCAATAGTTCTCTTGACATACCTTCTGCAAATTCTATTATACTATCATATGGCTTTACAGTTTGCCTAACTTCTTGTAAAAAACTATCATCTTGTAATCTTTCTAAAAATTTCTCTCCATATATTCTTATTATCATTTGAGAATCTCTTTCTATTTGTTGTTTTACTGCTTCTATTTGTTGATTATCATTTCTGTTTTTATACATTAAAACATATGGATAAATCATACCTCTTATTTTTATTATTCCCATCTCATTTTTAGAAAAATGTTCTTCGTAATTTTTATAAGTTTCATTTGCTTCTGTATGTAATAATTCATTATCTTTTATTCCTAATTTACCGAAAATCATCTGTAGTAAGTGTTCTTCCATTATATTGAATTTTACCTATATGAAATACACTTTGAAAATAACTTGTATGGTTTGCCATCTGTATTCCCATCTCTCCATTTGCTAATAACTCTATTATTGCATGTTTTAAATGTGAATCTATTTCTCGTAACATTGGATTTTTAAAACTTTTATTACTTTTTGTTGGTAAATCTGCATGTAACTTTTCGTGAAACAATATTACACTTTCTATTCCTTCTGTATAATCCATTTCAAATGTCTCTTCAAAAGCTTTCTTGTTAGTTGGAATAGTAAATGGTACCACAAATTCTCCATTACCGTTTTTATCTGATTCACACATCGGTTCAATATTAAATAATTCTGGTGTAAATGGCATATATATAATACTTTTAGCTCTTGTTTTTCCCACAATATTTTCTGCTTGATCTTTATGAGGCTTTGTTTGTGTTACGAATCTTTCTTCCATTTTTTTAGAATATTCATTATTTAATCTTTCTACTTCTTTAAAAAAATCTGTATTCATTAACTTTTCTATTGTATTTGCCATGTTTATATCTTTTAAACGCAATTCTTCTATATCTGTTCTATTAAAACTATTAATATACTCATTAAATTCAGACCACATATCTTTATTTTCCGCATTTTCTTTAAAAATATTAAATTCCTTTAAGCCTTGTTTACTTGTGGCAATTATCTTTTTAAATTCTTCTATACTTTTAGATAGAAAAGACAATTCACTTTTGTTTGTATTTATTTTATCTTCTATATTTTCTAACCTATATAAAATTTGAAACAGTAAAAATATTTTATTAGTATCAAATTTTATATCTACATCTCCAAAATTGTATTTTTGCATTTTTACTCCTATTTATTAAATATCTTTTTTAAAAATCCTAATATTTTTTTATAGAATTTTTCTTTATGTTCTACTGGCAAATTATTCGCTTTTTCTTCTTGGTTTTTATTTTTTATTTTAAAAATATCATTTGGATTATATTTATCATTTTTTTGCTTTTCTATTTTTTGTCTATCATAATTTTCGTGTGCTATTATTCTTTCTTTTTGATATGGTGTTGCCCAATAATCTCTAAAAATATTAGCTAATATAGCTTTTGTTTCTTCTAATATCTTTTGTTCTTCAAAATTCTTATTTATGTCTATATGAAATTCATATTCATTGTCCATATTAGTGGTAAATACTTCTATCATGTTTTTAGGGATTTTGTTTACACTTTCTTTAGGAACATACCTTAGTATTTCAACAATTTCTTTATATGCCTTTTTATAATTATCTTTCATATTTTCCTCACATTATAAGTATAACCTACCATCTTTACTTTTTCAATATTCGTAATAAAATTGTAATATAAAATTTCTCCTAAACTTCTAAAATTTAATCTCGAGCCAAAATAAAAATAACTAAAAAAAAGTAGTTTGAAAAGAGATGGTGTAAAATTTCACACCATCTCTTTTTAAACGTCTACACTATTAAGAACAATTTCCTATAAAAGTATAAACATTTTTACAATATACACTTTTATTTAAATTCTTAAAGTTCAACCTCTATTTTATAACTTCTAGCACTTCCATCTAACCTTATATTATTTTCCACTTCATTTCCATCTAATAATACTTTCTTTACTCCTCTATTTACATGACTTAAATTTTTTACATTAATCCAATACACACTCTCGCCCCATTTATACTGTATTTGATATTGTGTCCAATCTTTTGGTATGCATGGATCTATTTTTAAATATCCATTTTCCACTTTTACCCCTAATATATATTCTATTCCTGCCTTATAATACCAGCTTGCAGAGCCAGTATACCATGTCCATCCTCCTCTTCCTATTAAGTTTCCTGCTCCATATACGTCTGCTGCAATTACATATGGCTCTACTTTGTATTTTTTGCTTGCTTCTTTAGTTCTAGCATGTTCTATTGGATTTATCATTCTATATAATTCTAAGGCTTTATCTCCAAATCCTAACATACTCTCAGCAATTATTACCCAGCAACTACTATGAGTATATTGTCCTCCATTTTCTCTTACTCCTGGTAAATATGCTTTTATATATCCGTGGTTCTAGTTTTCCTTTTTCAAATGGAGGGTCTAAAAGTTTTATTATTCCATTTTCTTTATCTATTAGGTGATTTTCCAAACTATCCATAGAAATATATTTTTTGTCATTATCACCTGCATTTGATATTACACTCCAACTTTGTGCAATACTATCTATTCTACATTCATCATTTTGCATACTTCCTAAGATATTTCCATCATCCATGTATGCTCTTTTGTACCATCTTCCATCCCATCCATTTGTATTTAAAGATTTTTTTAAATTCATTTTTATTTCTTCGTATTTTTTTGCAAGTTCGAAATCTTGCTGTTTTTCACATATAGGAATAAATGCATCTAAAATTGTGTATAGGAAAAATCCAAGCCATATGCTCTCACCTTTACCTTTGTTTCCTACTGTACTAAATCCATCATTCCAGTCACCTGATCCGATTTTTGGTATTCCGTGTTCTCCAAAATTTATGCTTTTTTCTATTGCTCTTATTGCATGCTTATAGATTGTTTCTTTTATATTTGATTCTACATATCTATCATATTTTTCGTCTTGTCCTTCTTCTAATGGTTTTCCTTCTAGATATGGGGTTTCTATTTGTAATATTTCTTCGTCTCCTGTAAAGTTTATATATTCTATTACAAGGTAAGCAAGCCATAATAAATCATCTGAAAATCTTGTTCTTATTCCTCTTTTGGTTTCTTCATGCCACCAGTGTTCTACATCTCCTTCAATAAATTGATGTTTACTGTGTTTTATTATTTGATTTTTTAAAAATGCTGTATCTATATATTTAAGTCCTAAAGTATCTTGTAATTGGTCTCTAAATCCATATGCTCCACCTGATTGGTAATATCCTGTTTTTGCATATAGTCTACTACTTATTATTTGATATGGTATCCATCCATTTAACATTATATTTATAGATTCTATTGGAGTATATACTTGAACTCTTCCTAATAAATCTTTCCAGTAACTTTTTACTTCATTTAGAGCTTGCTTACAGTTTTGTATTTTTTGATATTTGTATGCAATATTTTTGCAATCCATTATATCTTCTGATGCTCCTAATATTAATGATATTTCTTTGTTTGAAAAACTTTCTAACTCTATTTCTATTTCATATGCTATACATGCTTTTTTTCCTAATGAATTTTCATTATTTAAAGAAACTTTTTTTATTGCTTGTGGATTAGAAATATCACCATTTCCAAAGAAAAAGTTTTTATCTCCTGTATATGATTTTATTTCTTTACTAGAGGATACGTAAATAATAGTTTTTTCTAATTCTTCTCTATATAGATTTTTTGCACATATTATATTGTTATTTTTATCATAATTTAAATCTATATAATTTGTTGTTTTTATTTCATCTTCTCCTATTACTGGTTTTATATAATAATATAGTTTTAATTTTTTACGATTTGGTGCTTTATTTCTTAATGTTAAAATTCCTATTTTACAACTATCTTCTTTTGGTACAAATACTTCTAGTTCTTGTTCTATTCCATTACTTTTGTGTATATATTTAGTATATCCAAAACCATATATTATGTTATAGTTTTTATCATCTGGCATTGGGTTTAAACCAAGTGACCATGTTTTTTTATTTTCTTCATCTTTTAAATATATTACTTCTGAAGGTGTATCATAATTTGGGCTATTTTGCCATGCAGTTACTCTATTTAATCTACAGTTTTTATACCATGTGTATCCTCCCATATTTTCTGTAACTACTGTTCCAAATTTGTTATTTGCCATTATGTTAGACCATACAGTTGGTAATCTATTTTCTTTGTTTACTTTTATTAGGTATTCTTTTCCGTCTTCTGAAAAACTTCCATATTCATTAAAGTATTTTAAATTTTCTTTATTTGCTAGTATGTCAATATCATCATCTTGTTCTTCTACTAAGGTTTTAATTTGTTGTTCTTCTCCTATTTCTTTGTATTCTTCAAGGTAAGTTTCTTCTAAATCTTTTATATTATTTTTTAAACCACCTTTTTGACTGTTTATTGTGATTGTAGATAAAAATTCTAGTAATGAGATATCTTTTTTATCTATTTCTACTTTTGATAATGTAAATATTCCTCCTTTTACATTTTTTAAATATCCCATATGATTGTTTAAGATATCTCCTTCTATTTCTTCTTTTACGTAGTTTTCGTAACTGTGTTTTTCTTCATCTAGTATTACTATTTCTACTTCTATATTTTTGGTTCTTAAGAATTCATAGGCTTTTAGTACTTCTTTTACTACATATCCGGTCATTTACATTTTTTATTTTTACTAAAATTATAGGTAAATCTCCTGAGATTCCGTATTTCCAAAGTTCGCTTTGTTTAAAATTTGTTCCTTTATTTATATTTTCCATTTGTTTGCTTTTTATAGGGTTATCGAAAATTATATATGATAATAATTTTTGGTATAATTCTATTTCGCTACCTTTCATTCTTAGGTATCTACTTTCTGCTTCTACTCTTGCTTTTGATAGTTCAAATTCTTTTTTTACATTTTCTATTGATTTATATTTTTTAATGTTTTCTAGTGCTTTTTCTTTATTCTCATTAACTGAGATTATTAAATCTAGTGTAGCTTTAGTGTTTGGTTTTATTTTTACTGTTCTTTTTAATGCTATTATTGGCTCTAGTGCAAGTCCTATTTTTTTTGATAATGGGTTAGAATTTTTTATTTTGTTTGGTATTCCTAAATTTCCTCTTCCTATATATTTTTCTTCTTCTATTTCATATTCAAAATCCCCAACTGTTTCGCTGTTTGTGGATAAGTTTACTGCTAGATAGACTTTTTTACCATTTGGCTCTCTATTTTTTCTTTTTATTATTAAACTTTTTGTTTCTTCATCAAATTTTGTTATTAAAAATAAATTGTTGAATGCTGGGTGGGCATAGTCTTGTTCTTTTTTTGAAAGTATTGGTTCGAAGTATGTGTTTACCTCTAAAATTTCTTCTTCTAGTCCTTCATTTTCAAGAGTTAACCTTCTTATTTCTACTGGTTCGTTTGAAGCTACTGTGGTTTTTATTTTGGTTTTTATATTTCCATTTGTTATTTCTTGTTCATCTTTATCTGGCATAAAGCTTATTGTGTATTGATTTTTGTTTTCATTAAATGAATAATTAGAACTCCATATATTTTTATTTTTTATATTTTTTATTGCAAAAAATATTCCTTGTGGGTAGTCTTCGGTTGGTTTAAATCTATTTATATATAAATCTTTGTATTTACTTACACCTTGCCCTTTTTGATTCATTGCAACCATGTAATTTTCGTTTGATATTACATTTGCTCTAATTAATCTTTCGTCTATTTTTTTGTAGGTATTTTTCATATAATCTTCATAGTCTTTGTATTTTAATTTTTCTACTTTTTCTTTCTTTTCTTTTGTTATAATAAATGTTTCTGGCATTGTTTCTTGTAATAGAATTCCTACTGCTTCCATTTCTGGGTTTTTCATAAATCTTTTTACTAGTATATCTTTATTAAATAAATTGTTTATTGAAAGTAATATTAGTCCTTGATGGTGTGCCATATAGGTTTTTACTACACTTGAGGTTTTGCCTTTTTCTACTCTTTGAGGTGTATAGTCTATTGATTCATAGAAACCAAATTTGTCGTACATTCCTTCTTTTTCTAATCTTTTTAGGTTTATTAATTCTTCTTTTGGTACATCATTTATTGCTAAAAATCCTCCATAACTAGATACTACCATTTCGTCTGCAAGACCTCTTTTTAAGCCTAGCCATGGTATTCCAAATGCTTTATATTGATAATTTGAGTGTAAATCTTTTAGGTTAAAGGCCGCTTCTGATATTCCCCATGGTAGGTTTAATTTTTTAGAATATTCTATTTGACTTTTTATCATGAATTTACATGATTCATCAAGAAGACTTCCTTCATATTTTGGTATATTTATGTTTGGCATTAAATATTCAAAAGCTGTTCCTGACCATGAAATTAGTCCTTTATATTTTCCTAAAGTTGTTAGGGTTCTTCCTAGATAATTCCAGTGTTTACTTGGAATATCTTTTTTGGCTATTGCGATTAAGCTTGCTTGTCTTGCTTCAGATGCTAATAAATCATAATATGAATTAGTTAATTTATTTTCATCTATGTTAAATCCTATTGAAAATATTTGTTCTTCATTGTTATATAGTAATGAAAAGTCTGTTATATTTATTATATTTTCTATTATATTTTTCATTTCTTTTATTTTTCTACATTCTTGTTCTTTATCTTTTATTCTTAAATTTTCTTCATTTTCTATTAAATTTTCTAAAAATGTTTTTGTAACATATAGATATCCTACAAAATTCCCGCTATCAACTGTCGATATATATCTAGGATTTAGTGGTTCTTTTGTTTTTATATTGTACCAATTGTATAGATGTCCATTCCATTTTGTTAGGCTATCTATTGAATTTATTATATTATATAAAAATTCTAGTGCTTTTTCTAATTTTATATAGTTTAAATCATATGCTGATATTACTGCAAGTAGTGATAATCCTATATTGGTAGATGATGTTCTTGCTACAATTTTTTCTTTCCTACTTTCTTGGTAATTATCTGGTATTAGATAGTTATTTTCTTTATTTAGGTATGTTTCAAAAAAGTCCCATGTTTTTTTGCCTATTTCTAATACATATTCTTTTTCTTCTTTATTTAATTTTTCTATTGCATCTTGTTTTTTTATGGTTTTACTTATATACCACATTATTGTTGGAATTATTATATAGAAAATTCCAAGTATAATCGCAAATATATTTTGTTTTAATAGTCCGAAGAAGTATGCTAACTAAACCTGCTAGAACATTTACAAACATTAGAGTGTAATATGAAAATAAACTAGATTTTGCTTGTTTTTCTGCTTCTTCTGATGTTGTCCATTCTAATAGGTGTTTTTTGCTAATTAACATTCTGTATATTGTTTTTAAAATAGCTTTTATTGATATATATGCTTTAGTAGGCAAAGTTCCTAATGTTATTATAGATCTATATAGTGCCCCTTTTATTCCTGAAATTTTGGAAGTAAATGTTTTTTGTTTTTGTTCTCCTTCTTTTTTAAATACTAGACGATTTAAAATTTCTAGCAAATATGGAAATATTAAGATTAGTGATAGTATTAGTATTACTTGGTATATGTTTTTAGTATATATAATTCCTATTATATTTGCATATATAAAACCAATTATTAAGCTAAATTCAAATAAGCTTCTTCTTAAGTTATCAAATATTTTGTATTTTGATAATAAATTTAAATTAGATGTTGGGAACATCCATTTAGTTATTTGCCAATCTCCTCTTATCCATCTTGATAGTCTATTTATAAAACTATTGTATTTAGTTGGGTATCCATCCATTAATAAAATGTCAGATGCTAAACCACATCTTAGGTAACATCCTTCTAATAAATCATGACTTAGTACTGTATTTTCTGGTATTTGGTTATCTAGTACTTTTGAATATACTTTTAGGTCATATATTCCTTTACCTGTAAATATTCCTTCATAGAAATTGTCTTGATATATGTCTGATATTGCATTTGTGTATGAATCTATTCCTCCTGCTCCTGCAAATATTTTGGTAAATAAACTTTTATTAGTTATATCTAAATTAATTCCAACTCTTGGTTGCATGATTCCGATATCCATCTATTACAATGTTTTTTTCTTCGTCTATTACCGGTTTGTTTAATATGTGTGACATTGCTCCTATTAGTTCTAGCCCTGAATTTAAAATCAAGTCTGTGTCTGCATCTAATGTTATTATATATTTTATTTTTTTTAGATCTTCTGAAATTTTTTTGGCTTCTTCTATATTTTTTGTATCTTGCATTTTATTTTCTATTGTATTTTCTAAGAATGGATTTTTTATATTACCTAATATATATTGGTTTAACTGGGTTAACATTCCTCTTTTTCGTTCCCAGCCTAAATATGAATCTTCTTTTTCATTCCATATACGTTTTCTGTATATAAAATTAAAAATTGGTAATCCTTTTTCTTTTATATATTTTTTGTTTAGTAATTCTATTTGTTTTTTTCCTTCTTCTATTACTTCTTGGTCAAATGTTTCTTCTCTTTTATCACTTTGGGTACAATCTCCTAGTAATGTAAAATATATGTTTTGGGATTTGTTGGATAAATAATATACTTCTAGTTTTCTAGTTAGTTCTTGTACTTTTTCTTTAGATTTTAGTATTGTTGGTATTACTACCATTGTTGTATTTTCTTTATCTATTCCATTTTGCATATCTAGTTTTGGAATTAGTTTTGGTTTTATAATTTTACTTAAAATATATTGTATTAGTTTTATTGAAAATTCATGGGAAGGTATTAAAAATATTATAAAACTTAAAATGTTTAATCCTATATTTTGATAGTTTCCAATTAAAATGAATGTAAGTATTAATGATGTTACAATTGTTAGTAAAGATGTTAATAATATATATAGTTTTACTTTGTTTTTTGGTTTCATTTTTCTTGTGGTTTTATATTGTAAAGAATCATATAATTCATTTATTCCACTATCTATTAAGTAATATCCTATGTGGGATGGTTGTGTTTTAGGTTCTTTATTTTTTGCTATTTCTAATATTTTTTTGGTTATATATATTTCTGATATTTTTGTTTTTTTAGATATTTCTTTTATTTTGTTTCTGTAATATTCTTTTGTTTTGTTGTCCATTTTTTCGTAAACATTTGCTGGATCTTGTTTTAAAAGTTCTTCTACTCCATTTACTTTTTCAAATATTTCTAAAAAGTTTATTCTTTGTATTTTTTTTATACTTATTATACTATTTCCTATTGATACTTTTCTTACTGCTATATCAAAGTGTTCTTTTTTTATTACTTCTGATACAGTTGTTCCTGTCATTTCTACGTCTTCTTCTAGTGCTTTTAAGTAACTATATCCTTTTTTTCCATATCTTTTTAGGATGTATGACATGTATTCTATAAATGGATATCTTATATCTTGTATTTTTAGTCTTTCTTTTTTTTCATTATTTTTGAAGATTAAGTCGTTTTTTGGTTTATTTTCTATTAGTCTTTCTACTATATTTTCTGCTTTATATTTTTGCATTTGGGAACTGTAGATTTTTTCACATATTTCTCTTATGTTTTCTATTATTGCAATTTGTAAAAATATTCCTATATTCCATATTTCTTCCATGCTTAATGATTTTTTGGTTTGATAACTCCTTAAGTAATTTTCTAGTTCATTTTTTTCTATTTTATTGTCTGTGTATGCTACTATTTCTGCTGCTAATACGTATATTCTTGCAAATCCTTTATATTGGCCGTTTGCTATTCCTACAAAGTTTTTGTATTTTTTTAATGTAAGTTCTTTTTGTATTAGTTTTACTGTTTGTTCTATTATATATATATTGTCTAGTAACCATTCACCTGCTGGATGTATGCTTATTCCTAGTTTTAAGTGTTCATTTAATAGGTTATATACTTGTTCTATAATTTTGTAATTTTCTAACATTCCGTGGTACTGGGTATGTGTTTTTTTGTGATTTTGAAGTTAGATTATGGTTTGTTGCTATTTTTTGTAGGTGAGTTACTAGCTGTTTTTCATCAAGTAAGGTTCCATTTATTTTTAATATTTTATTTTGTTTCAAAAAAATTCCACTCCTTGCTTTTAATATGTTTTACACATATTGTTTGCAAGAAGTGGTAATTTTATACATTAATTAATATTCTATTTTTTTATCTTTCTTCTCCAGAATTTTCTTTATTTTCTTGGCTGAGTTCTGATTGTCTTACATAACTTAGAGTTATATCTCCATTTTCTTCTAATTCTAATTCTCCTGCTGCAAATTTATCTATTTCATTTACTGCTTGATTTGGTCTAATTCAGTTTTTATTTCTTCATTAATTCCTAGTTCTTTTAGTGTTTCACCGTGTTTTAACATATCATCTAATGAAGCTGTGTTTTGGCTATAAAAGTATTCATTTATTCCATTAAATATTCCCCATGCTAATTTATTTTGGTATTCTTCTTCTAGTAATAATTTTTCTTCTTCTGGGTTTGATAAAAATCCACATTCAACGATTGATATTGGTATTTCTACATGTTTCATTAAATATACTGTGTCTAATTTCATGGCAACTCTTTTATTTTCTTTTTGTATTGCTTCATTTAAATTTTCTTGTATTGTGTCTGCTAAAATTTTACTCTTTTCGTCTTTATCTTTGTAAAAACATTGCCATCCCCAATATTTAGATTGTGGTATTTTATTTAGGTGTATACTTACAAACATATCTGCACTTGATTCATTTCCTATTTTTACTCTGTTTTTTATGTCAGAGTTTTTCTTTTGTCTTAGTGTTTTACTGTCTAAATCATATATTGCATTTTCATCAGAACGCGTTAATATTACTTTGCAACCACTTTGTTCTAAAAGATTTTGTAGTTTTAAGGTTATTTTTAGGTTGGTTTGTGCTTCTGTTGTTCCATTGTTGCTTTCTGCGCCTTCGTCTGGTGTGCCGTGCCCTGCATCTAGTACAACTGTTTTTCCTGAAACAGGAATAGCTGTAGTTTCTACATTATTATCTATTTTTTTTTCTTTGCTCTTTATTTGAAAAGTAAATGCTAGTAAACTTATTAAAATACAAGCAATTATCAAATTTATTCTTTTTTTACTTATTATTAACATAAAAAACTCCTAATATAAACAACTTTTATTAGTATTATTTATATTAGAAGTTTTTTATTTTATTCTTTTGTTTAGTCAAATTATTTTCTTCTATCTACTGCATAACTACTTCCCATTACAGATTTTGCTGCATGTTTTACTTGTGCTCCTACTTCTCCTATTTCTAATATATTTGCAAATCTTCCTGTATCTGCTACTACTACACCTATTGATAGTGATGTTAATGGAAATTGTTCTATAATTCCTTTTCTATTTGCTACTTCTATATATCCTTTTTCAATGTCTTCATCTGTAAAATATCTTTTAACTTTATTATCAAAATATGCTAATATATTTTGGCATAATTTTTCGCAAGATAACCCTGGTACTATTGCAACAAAGTCATCTCCTCCTATATGTCCTATAAATGTGTCTTCTAGACCGCTATCATGTATATTATTTACTATTGTTTCTGCTGTGAATTCTATTATTTGATCTCCTTTTAAAAATCCATATACATCATTGTATGCTTTGAAATTGTCTAGGTCTAAGTATAAAACACAAAATGGTTCTTTTCTTGATAATCTTTTTTTTAGTTCTGCATGTATTTGTACATTTCCTGGTAGACCTGTTAGTGGACTAATTCTTCTATTTATAGTAAGCAATCTGTTTAGGTTTTTTACTGTGTAATATAGATATTGCTCATCTACTGGTTTTTTTATAAAATATTCTATTGATTCTTGTAATATTTTTAGTCTGTGTTCTCTATCTCCTTTTGATGAAACAACAATTACAGGTGTTATTGTGTTGTCTTCGTCTTTTCTTATTTTTTTGCATAGGTCTACTACATCTCTATCTATTGCATCTTCATTTATTACTATTAGTGATGGTATATTTTTTAAGGCTATATCTATTTGTTCTGTTTTTACACTTATAAATTTGTATTCTGGATCATTTTTAAATAATTCTCTAAATATCCATATTGAAGATTCATCATCATCTATAATGTATATTTCTTGTATCATTTTTTTCCTCCATTTACTTTTATTATTTTATTATATATAAATCAATATATTATTTCAAGTTTTTTTGGCTTTTATTTTTTCTTTTCTTAAACTCTATTTTTTTACTTAATACTTCTGTGATTTCCTTAGTATTAATAGCTGGGAAAGCTTTTTTTAAACGGTATACATTTTTGTATAAATGTAATATTGTTCTGTTTCTTTTCTTTTTTAGTTTTTCTATTATGTCTTGTAAATTGTCTTTGTTTTTAGTTTTTTGTATTTCTTTATTTATACTTATATTTTTTATTTCTTTTAATTTTGCTTTTATTTCTTTATTTAGTTCTTCAACTTTTTCTAGTGTCGTTTTTATGTTCTTTACTTTAATAACTGTTGAAATTAAGTCTACAATAAATACTATTGAAACAATTGTTATTATAAATGATACTATTCTAGGATCTATTTTCGCTATTAAACCTTGCATAAATGGGTGTATATATTTTACAAATACTACTCCTAATACTCCCCAACATATTGAATTAGTTAAACATACTCTTCCTTGTATATTAAATTTCTGGTCTGAATAGTCCCAATATTTCGTATGGAAAGTTTTTTCTAATAATACTCCTACAAGATATTCCCATAAAGTTAATACTATAAATGATATAATAAATAGTACTATAACACTATTTTTAAAACTTTCTAAAAATGAAAACATAATTATTGCACCAATTCCATAAATCGGACAATATGGGCCTTTTAAGAAACCTGTATTTATAAGTTTCTTTTCACTAATTGACCTTACTATTGATTCCATTATCCACCCTAATATGGAGTAGACTAAAAAATATGTCAAGATTTCTAATAAATTAAATTCCATATGTCTCCCCTTATTTTTCAATGTTAAACTCCTACTATTTTTCATAGTAGGAGAATTTTTTATTTTCTATACATTTTTGCTGAAGTTTCAGTTATTCCATATATATTATATACCGTTGCCTTTATTTTAGTCGTTCCTTCGTGAATTGGATATGTGAATTCTATTTCTTTTGTTCCATTTAGGTTTTGACTAGATTCGTGTGTTTCATCTATTAAAAATTCAATTTTATCAAGTCCATTTTCGTCTGATACTTTGATTATAAAGTTTTCTCCTTGTGTATCTGCTGTAATTTCTATTTTTGGTTTTTCTTCACTTGAAACACCTTCTACTTCTCTTTCTTTGGTTTCAGTTTTGTTGTTTTCGTCTACTGCTATAACTGTTAGGGTGTGTAGACCTTCTGGTACGTTTATTAGTTGTTCTGTTTCTTTGCTGTTTATATCTATTTTTGTTTCTTCATTTTCATCCCATCTATAGGTAATGTATGAGATATTATTTTTGGCAGTTGCTGTTATTTTTACTTGTCCATTTTCTTTGGTTATTTCTATATTAATATCTCCTATACGAGTATATTCTTTTTGATATACTGATTCTTGTCCATTTATGTCGGTTGCTGTTATTTTTAGTGTGTTTTCACCTGTTGGTATTTCTATTATTTGTTCTACTTCTTTTCTAGAATTAGTTTGTATTTCTTTTTCTTCTTCGTCATTCCAACTGTATAGAACTTTAGATAATTGTTTGTCATGTGTTATTTTTATTGTTATTTCAGTTTCTGATGTTTCTTCTACTGATATTGTTGGTTTTGTGTTTTCGTCTGCTTTGTTTAATTCTTCATACATAGAGTATGAGCCTGTTCCTATTAAAAATATACCAAATACTATTAAACAAATTGAAAAAAATTTTAAAATGCTTTTTATTTCTACTGGTCCATTATTTTTTACCTTTTTTTTATTTTTTGTAGTATTTTCTCCACTTTATATTTGTTTCACTATCTTCACCTCTTTTGTTATCTTACCGCTAATTATAACATATTGGTTTATCTTTTGTAAATGTTTTTGCATTAAAAAAATAGAAGTTTTTTTATAACTTCTATTCTTGCTTTTTTATTAGTTTTGTGCATATGGAAGCATTGCGATATGTCTTGCTCTTTTTACAGCAAGTGTTATATCTCTTTGATGTTTGCTACATGCACCTGTTGTTCTTCTTGGTAATATTTTACCTTTATCATTGATAAATTTTCTTAATTGTTCTGGATTTTTGTAATCTAAAACAAAGTTTTTATCACTACATAATATACAAACCTTTTTTCTTTGTTTTCTGAATTTTGGGTTGTAATCATCATCATAGTTTTTATTATTATTTCTTTTATTTTGTTTTTTGTCTGCCATTTTTTATTTTCCCCCCTAACTTCTTCTAGAATGGTAAGTCGTCGCTACTTGAAGACACTTCAAAATCTGCTCCCATGTTTCCTGGTGCAGTGCTTCCAAAAGTATTTTCAAAAGAAGTTCCTGCTACACTATCTTGATCTCTTTTGCTATCTGCAAAATATGCTTCTTCTGCTATTACTTCTGTAACATAGTGTTTTATTCCTTGGTCATCATCCCAAGTTCTTGTTTGTAATCTTCCAATAACTCCTACTTGTTGACCTTTCTTAAAGTATTTGCTACAAAATTCTCCTAGTTTACTCCATGCTACAATATTTATAAAATCTGCTTGTCTTTCTTCTCCTTGTCTTACAAATCTTCTGTTTACTGCTAAGCTAAATGAAGATACTAGTGTGTTACTTGTTTGTGTATATCTTGTTTCTGGGTCTCTTGTTAATCTTCCCATTAATATTACTTTGTTCATTTTTTATCACCTTTCTTTACTTTAAATAAAGGCCCCTTATCTTTATTTAATTTTGTTTTTTAGTTTTCTTTTTTTACTACTATAAATTTGATAATATCATCAGTTATTCTGTAGATTCTTTCTAATTCTTGAATGAATTCTGGTTTTGCTTCGAAATTGAATAACATGTATGTAGCTTCTTTTAATTTTTTTATTTCATAAGCTAGCTTTCTTTTTCCCATGTTTTCTACTGATTCTACTTTTCCGTTTTCATTTATTAATCCTGTAAATTTTTCTTCTAGTGCTTTTAAACCTGCTTCGTCTACATTTGGATTAACAATGATAACACTTTCGTATTTATTCATTGATTTTCACCTCCCTGTGGATTTATAACCTGCATTTTTTTGCAAGTAGAGATTTTAAAAAAAGGAGTTTTCCTTTTTTAGCATAGATATTTTATCATAGTTTTTTGGGTTTTGCAAGGTTTTTTCTTACATTTCTTACATTTGTGTAATTTCTGTCATTATTGGCATTTCCTGTCTTTTTGTTACTTTCTTTTGTAATTCCATTATTGGTATTGGTAATAATGAAATTATTATTGTTATAATCCATTGTGTTTGATTTAATGGTACTAATTTAAATATTTCAGCAAACATTGGTATAATTACAACTATTACTTGTACAAATATTCCTAGAATAAAACTTCCTATTAGATATTTATTTTCAAATAAACCGTTTTTTAAATATTGATTTTTCACTTTTTATATTCAAGCTGTGTACTAATTCTAGCATTCCTATTGATAAAAATGCCATTGTTCTTCCAACTTCTACACCAAAGTATTTGTTTCCTACACTAAATGCTACTAGTGTTAACATTCCTATCATTATTCCTTCTAATATTATTTTCCCCCATAGGCCATCTGCAAATATTCCTTTTCTACTGTCTACCGGTTTTCTATTCATTATATCTTTTTCTGGTGGTTCTAGTCCTATTGCTATTGCAGGTAGTGAGTCTGTTACTAGATTAATCCATAACAGCTGAATTGCAAGTAGTGGTGATTTCATTCCTAAAACTAATCCCATAAATATTGTTACTATTTCTCCTATATTAGTTGCAATTAGGAAATGTATTGCTTTTCTTATATTGTCATATATGTTTCTTCCTTGTTTTACGGCTTCTACTATTGTTATGAAGTTGTCGTCTGTTAGTATCATATCTGAAGCATTTTTTGCTACGTCTGTTCCGTTTTTTCCCATTGCTATTCCTATATCTGCATTTTTTAGCGCAGGACTGTCATTTACTCCATCTCCTGTCATTGCAACTACTGCTCCTTTTTTTTGCCATGCTTTTACTATTCTTACTTTGTGCATAGGTGTTACTCTTGCAAATACAGAAATTTCTTTTATGTTGTCTTCTAGGTCTGTTTGTGACATTTTGTCTAATTCTTGACCTGATATTGATTTGTCACCTACTTTTAATATTCCTAGTTCTTTTGCTATTGCATTTGCTGTTGCTATATGATCTCCTGTTATCATTACTGTTCTTATTCCTGCTTTTTTACAGGTTTTTATAGCTTCTTTTACACCTTCTCTTGGTGGGTCTATCATTCCTATTAATCCGTACAAATGTTAAGTCTTTTTCTATCGTTTTTTCATTTATTGTAGGTGGCAATATATCTAAGTCCTTGTATGCTACCGCTATTACTCTTAATGCGTTTTTTGCCATTTTTATATTTTCTTTTTGTATTTTATCTTTGTTAAATATCATACTAGAATTTATTTCTTTTATACATTTTTCTAATAGTACATCTGGTGCTCCTTTTGTTATTACTCTATATTTATTTCCTATTTTATGTATAGTTGTCATCATCTTTCTAGTTGAATCAAATGGTATTTCATGAATTCTCGGCATTTTTATATTAAGCTCAGATTTATTTATATTTTTTTCAATTGCTCCTTTTACTAGCGCAACTTCTGTTGGCTCTCCTGTTACTTCTGTTTTATCATTTTTTTGAATAATATCACAGTTTGTACACATTGCGGCAAGTTCAATAGAAAGTAATGGATCTTTAGAATTTATTTCTACTACTTGCATTTGATTTTTTGTTAGTGTTCCTGTTTTATCTGAACATATTACTGTACTGCTTCCTAGTGTTTCTACTGCTGGTAATTTTCTAATTATACTATTTTTCTTTGCCATTTTTGTAACTCCAATTGATAACATAATTGTAACAATTGCGGGTAATCCTTCTGGAATTGCTGCAACAGCTAATCCTACAGATGTCATAAACATTTCCATTGGATTTATATTTTTTATTAAGCCTATTATAAATATAATTAAGCATATTGCTAAACATACAATTCCTAATGTTTTTCCTACTTGATTTAGCTTTTTTTGAATTGGCGTTTGTGGCGAATCATTTTGAGTTATCATATCTGCTATTTTACCTACTTTTGTGTCCATACCAGTCATAGTTACTATTGCTTTTCCATGTCCATTTACTATAATTGTTCCCATAAATGCCATGTTTAGCATATCTCCTAATGGTACATTTTTTTTGCAAGTTATTTCAGAATTTTTGGTTATTGCTTGGTTTTCTCCTGTTAAACTTGATTCTTCTATTTTTAAATCATAACTTTCTATAATTCTACAATCTGCTGGTACATATCCTCCTGCTTCTAATGTTATTATGTCTCCTGGTACTAAATCTTCTGCATTTATTTTAGTTGCTACTCCTTCTCTTGTTACTTTTGCTTTTGGCGGTGTCATTTTTTGCAAGGCTTCTATTGATTTTTCTGCTTTTGATTCTTGTATTACTCCCATCAGAGCATTTAAAATTACTATTGCAATTATTATAATTGAATCTATGTAGTCATTTTCTCCTTGAATTGTTGAAACAACTGCAGATATGATAGATGCTATTATTAGTATAATAATCATAAAGTCATTAAATTGTTTAATAAATTTTACCAAAAAATTTTCCTTGGGTTTGTCCTTTAACTTATTTTTTCCGTATTTTTCTATTCTTCTTTTGACTTCTTGATTACTTAGTCCTTTTTTTAGGTTTGTACCTAAATTTCTTAAAACCTCTTCTTTTCTTAATGTTTCCCACATATTTATCTCTCCTTTGTATTTATAGTTTATTAATTTATATGTGGCTTGTACTTAATTTATTACTTATTCATATTACAAGAAATTTTAGTTTTGTTTTTAATGTTGTCAAAATTCTCCGTCCCCATTGACAACATTGAGAACATTGACAACATTATGGCATAATGGCAGTAATTACTTAATTTCAACATTTTGTTCTCCTATTATTTCTTTGAAAATTTCTAGTATTGAGTCTGTTAGGTAAATCTGTCCACAACTCCTTTCTTCTTCTTGGATTTTTACGTATACATTTATGTTGTTTTTGTTTCCTCCAAAGTATTTTATTGCTCCTCTTAGTTTTTCTTTTTCTTCTTCTTTTGAATTTGTTATGTTTAGTATTAAGACTTTTTGTTTTTGCTCTCCTATGTCTTTTATTTCGTTTGCAATTATTGTGGCTTCCTCATCTTCTTTGATGCTTAGTCTTCCGT
>CALXUW010000030.1 GCA_944391795.1 uncultured Clostridia bacterium | reverse complement strand
AAAAATTATAATATTATCCCCCAAGCACCTTTAATCATACAGTGCCAAGGGGTCTATCGAACTTTTCAAAATGGAAGAAGTGTCCTAAGACTGGTCAAAATGTCCAATTGGGAAACGTCCCAGATTGCCCCTCATTATCCCAAATCACACTTCTCGATTTAAATTCCCATTTGTATAATCTTTTCCCTCAAATCTTCTACCACTTTTTACAGTTTTAATAATATTATTAATCTCATCAATATTCTCATTCAAAATATCAATTCTAGCATAATCAACCAAAAAATCCTTAGGACATATTGAAGTTATTTTACTATTAAACAAAGTAGTAACTGTTTGAATATTATCAGGCATAATTGGAAATTTCATATTTAATCTATCTTTTAAATAATATGAATTATTAGAACTGCATCTAGCCTTACAATCTGGGTAACATTTATCTGTTTTACCTAATAAACAATAATTCATATTTAATAAAGGAGTTCTTCCATACACTATAAGTTCTTTTTGAAGATAATTGTAATCACATAAATTATTTATAGTTTTACTATCTAATTCAGGAGATATAGTAAACTTACTAATACCAAGCTTTTTTAATTCCAATACTGTATTAGAATTAAATACATTAAAAGTATAATTAGTAACTAATTTAAAATATTTATCTATATCAGTAAATAAATCATTTAATAATAGTATGTTACAAATATTAGAAATTACAAAACCTTTAATTTCATAATTTTCAACTGATTTTTCTGCATTTGCATAAAATAAATTTTTATAATTTCCTTTTACAATTGTTGGCATATAAATATAAGTATCAAATTTGCTACTAATTGTTTTTAAAATTCTATCATATTTTCTATTTGTAAAATATTTTAACGGTATGTAAATATCATTTACATCTTCTATATCTAAATAATTAAAATTATTATCCAAAACATTTAAAAGTAAAGATATTTTAGGTGTTTTATAAGAAGTTACCTTTGCATTATTCTTTACATTTGTTCTCATGCTTGATAAAACACTATCATTTAGTCTATAAGAACTTTTCCTAGAGTTAGAAACTTTAGAAAAATTACGAGAACATTTACTTATGGCGTAATTTTGAACTTGTTCTAAAATACTTCTCCTCAAATTATTTAAAATACTTAAATTAGGCAAAAACAAATTATCATCTAAATTTATTTTAATATTTTTAAAATTAAAAATCGTATTTGATGTTTTAGATATTTGTTTGATAACAGTCTCTTTATCCAAAGGCCTATTTTTAGCAATTTCAGGTACAAAATCTAATTCATACTTCATATTTAAATTTTTATATAAATTTAAATTACAGCAAGAGCTAACTTCGATAGAAATTGGATGGTCCTTTTTTATAGTTACAACACAATTTAAATTTATTTTTCTATTTTCACCACTATAACTTGCTTTAGCAAAAGCATCTAAAGCTTTACTTGACATTTTATAAATCTTATCATTTATAGAGATATTTCCCTTCATCCTTCCAATCGTAACAATTTGATTAGTTTTAGCATTCCTAATATTTGTATTTTTTTCCATTAATTCTGAAATTGTATAAGAACCAGTTTCATTTTCTAAAGAAATGGTATCTCCTATTTCTATATTTTCTTTTAGTTTTAAAGTGATTAATCCCTTATTTTTATTATAATTTTGTACAGTACCTAAAAATAATCCCATATTATTAGGTTTTTCTTTAAATACTAAATTTTTATTTGGTTTATTACTTAAGTGACCAGAAGAAGACATACCGCGATTATACACTTGCATTAAATCTCTTAAATCATTTGGATCAATAACATATGGCTCATTTGAAAGAGCAATGTCAATATATTTTCTATAAATTCTTGTAACAGTTGCTATATATTTTGCAGATTTCATTCTACCTTCAATTTTTAAAGACTTAACTCCAGCTTTTATTAATAAAGGGATATATTCTAAACTGCAAAGATCTCTTGTACTTAATAAATAACCAGAATCGATTTTTTTATCATTTTCAAGTAATTCATATGGTAACCTACAAGGACCGAGCACATTTTCCACGGTTTCCGTGAACGACCGTCCGAAGCATACTAGAAAATAGACATTGGCCAGAATAGGAAATACATAAGGCTCCATGAGCAAAACACTCTATTTCTATATTTACATTTTTGCAAATATATTCTATTTCATCATAAGAAAGTTCACGAGCTAAAACTACACGTTTAAACCCTAAGTTTTCTAGTTCTAAAGCACCATTTAGATTATGAACAGTCATTTGAGTACTTGCATGTATTGGTAAATCAGGAAACATTTTAATTAAATGCATTGCTAGTCCTAAATCTTGAACGATTATAGCATCTATTCCAAATTCATACACTTTTTTTGCTAATTCTATAGCTTTTTCAAATTCATCATCTTTAATTAAAGTATTTAAAGTCAAATTAGTTTTTACTCCACGAATTTTAGCATATTGAATAGCTTTTTCTAAACTTTCCATATCAAAATTATTTGCAAAAGCTCTAGCATTAAAGATATTTGCACCAAAATAAACACAATCTGCGCCATTTTGAACAGCAGCTTTTAAAGATTCAAAATCTCCAACAGGTGAAAGTAGTTCAATCATTTTTAATCCTCCATTCTTAGAAAATAATTAAAATAAGTACATAAAAAAACAATTTCAAATTTTAAGATCAGGTAGTTTTTTTATATAAAGTGTATAATTCACTAAAAAATAGATTAGTAAAAATTTCACTCTAATTAAAAACATAATAAACTAAAAATATGAAATTTATTGTCTATATTGTACCATAAACAATATAAAAAATCCAAAAAAATAATAAAATTGATGAAAAATGTAAAAAAATTAGTTGACTAAAAAAAGTGATAATGATAAAATACAAGCATAAAATTAAACATAAGAAAATAATTGGAGGTAAAAAATGAATACAAAAAATAAGTATATATTAATGGTTTTAACATTTATAATAACTTTAAGTATTACTCTATTTGCAATAAACTTAAATTCATATGCAACACAAGAAGAGGAAGAAGAAAATCAATTAAATGAAACAAATAGTAGTAATAGCCAAACAAACACAGAAAACAACTCAAATACATCTCAAACCAATCCTGAAGATAACCAAAATAAAGTAGAGCAAGAAACACCTACAACTCCAAGTCAAGAACAAAACCAACAATCAACAACAAAAGTCAATTCAACAAGAAGAGAGTCAAGCAATGCTAATTTAAGTGATTTTGGAATCATTCCACACGATTTTACAGGATTCAAATATGGTACAACCACATATGATGTAACAGTACCAGAAGATACTGAAAGTATTGAAGTATATGCCAAAACACAAGACTCAAAAGCAACAGTTTCAGGAACAGGAATAAAAACACTAGAAATGGGTAAAAACACATTTTCAGTTGTAGTAACAGCAGAAGATGGAACAACAAAAACATACACACTAAACATAATAAGAGGAAATGAAGAAAATAGTACAGCTGAACAAGAACAACCAGAAGAACAACCAGAAGAGCAAACAAATCAAGAAGAAGGAAATCGGTTTATCAGAATTAAAAATAAATGATTTATCCCTTTCACCTGAATTTAAAACAAATGTATATGAATATACAGTAAAATATATAGGACAAGCAACTAGCCTAGAAATACAAACAAAAGCTACAAACGATAGCTACACAGTAGAAATAGTTGGAAATACTGACCTAAAAGAAGGAGAAAACCTAATTACAATACTAGTTTCAGACGAAAATGGAGAAAATGTAGCAACATATCAAGTAACAGTAAATAAAAGCCTAGTAGACGAAGAAGCAATAGCCTTAGAAGAAGCAAGAAAAAAAGAAGAACAACAAAGAATGATAATAATAGGAGCTATAATTGCAATTCTAATAATTGGAATAATCATATTCTTAATAATAAGAAGAAGAAAAAATAGAGGATATGCAGAAGAATACACAGGAATACCATTCTCAAATTATGATGATAACTATAATCAAGAAGAAGACTATCAAGATGAAGACCAAGATTATGAAGAAGTACCAAGAGCTTTAAGCAAAAACAAAGCTAAGAGAAATAAATTCTTTGACGACATTCCAAGAAAAGAAGAAAATCAATACCTAAGTGACGTAGAAGATTATAACAATAGTAAAGATAATAATAATAATAATAATAATAATAATGACATAGCAAGTATAAAAGAAAAATACCTAAAAAATTTCGAAAAAAATAATTTCGGAACAGATGAATACGAAGATGATTATGAAGATGAAAGACAATTAAAAGGAAGACACAAAGGAAAAAGATTTAAATAAAATAAAGTTCCAAATTTCTTTTATAGAAGTAAAATAATTATGAAAAGAACAAAATAAATAAAAAATTAAAAAGAACTACAAAAAAGTAGTTCTTTTAAGTTTTTTTAAAGGATTAACAACATCCTCCTCTGTTACCACCACAGCAGCAGCATATTAATAATATAAGGATTATAATCCAGCAACAATCATCACCAAATCCGAATCCACCGCATCCTCTATTTTCTGGCATAGTCTAGACCTCCTTTCAAATAAACAAATATGTTTTTTTGCTGTTTTCCTTTGTATAGTATATAGTATGAATTAAGGCAAAAAGTGTTACTAAATAGGACACTTAATAAATCAAAATTTTAAATTTTAAGAAAGGTATTTATTTTTTTATTTTTTCTTTTCATGTTCGCTTTTTTAAAAGAATAAATTGTGCTAAAATATAACTATCAAAAGGAGCGAAGAAAAATGTCAGAAAATGCAAAAAAAATCAAAGAAATATTTAGTGATTATGAAACAAACTCAAATCTAAAATATGCAAGCATAACAGCATTAAATGTAATAAAAAAAACCAACACCCTAGAAGTAGACATCTATTTTGACGAATACATAGAAATAAAAGAAATATGGTATTTTGAAAAATTCTTACAAGAAAGATTCAAATTTAAAGATATAACCCTAAAAATAAACTATCATGAATCAGTAAAATTAAACTCAATAGAAACTGAATGGAAAAATATCATAGCATACATGGCACATAAATACCCACTAACAAAACCAATGCTATTATTAAAAAGTAACATAGAAGTAGAAGAAAACACAATAAATGTAAAAATGCACATAAAAGGAGCGGAATTTCTAAAAGCCAAAAAAACAGACAAAGAACTAGAAAAAGTCTTAAAAAATCTATTTGGAAAAGACTATAAAGTAAACTTAACTGAAGAACTTTCAAATAAAGATATACAAGAAATAAAAAACAGCATAGAAAACGTCCAAAAAGAAGCAATAGCTCACATAGAAGAAGAAAACAAAGAAAAAGCAACAAAAGAAGAAAATAAATATAATACTCCAGAATATATACCACAAGAAAATTTAGAAGGTTATGAACCAAAAATACCACAAGAACTTACAAATATTCCAATAGATGAAAACATAATAGAAACTAAAGAAGAACAAAAATATATATTAGGAAAACCTTCTAAGGCAAAAGAAAAACTAGTAAACATAAAAGATATAACAGCAAGTGAAGAAAGAATAACTATAGAAGGAAGAATAGTAAGTCAAGATATAAAAGAAACAAGAACAGGAAAAGGAATGTTAATATTCGACATTTACGACAAAACAGGAATAATAACATGTAAATCATTTACCAAAGACATAAAAGAAGGAAATGAAGTAATAGAAAAAATCAAAAATGCCAAATCAATAAAAGTTATAGGAAAAGCAGGATTAGACACATATCAAGGAGATGTAACAGTAATTTCAAACACAATAATAGAAACTGCAAAAGAATTCCCTAATCTACCACAAGAAGATGACTCATCACCACTAATACTAGGAAATACTTTAAATATAACAGATCCATTAGTTAAAATTTCAGAACTAGGAGTAGATGACGGAAAAGTATCAATAGATGGTGAAGTAATAGGAATGGAAGACAAAGAAACAAAGTCAGGAAAAACAATACTAAGCCTAGACATATATGACGGCTCTAGTACAATGACATGTAAAGCATTCTTAAACAAAGACAATAGTAAAAAAGTAATAAAAAGAATAAAAAATGCCAAAGGAATAAAAATAGCAGGAACAGCACAAATGGATACTTTTTCAAATGAACTAACAGTAATGATAAATACAATAATAAAATCAAATGGCATAAAAAAAGAAACAAGACAAGATAATTCAGAAGTAAAAAGAGTAGAACTACACATGCATACACAAATGAGTCAAATGGATGCAATGACATCAGCAACAGATTTAATAAAAAGAGCAATGAAATGGGGAATGAAATCAATTGCAATAACAGACCATGGAGTAGTCCAAGCTTTCCCAGAAGCACACAAACTACTTCGGATATGATAATAAAGACATGAAAGTAATATATGGAGTAGAAGCATATCTAGCGCCAGATAAAAATCCAATAGTAACAAATGCCAAAGGACAAGATATAGATACCATATATTGTGTATTAGACTTAGAAACCACAGGATTTTCAGCTGTTACAGAAAAAATAACAGAAGTTCGGAATAATGAAATATAAAAATGGAGAAGTAATAGATGAATTCAGCTGTTTTGTAAACCCTCAAAAACATATCCCAGAAAGAGTAACAGAAGTTACAAACATAACAGACGACATGGTAAAAGACGCTGAAACCATAGAAAAAGTATTTCCAAAAATATTAGATTTTATAAAAGATTCAGTACTAGTTGCACATAATGCAGGATTTGACATAGGATTTTTAAAACAAAATGCAAAAGTATTAGGATACGAATTTGACTATACATATATAGACACACTTAGTCTTGCAAAAGACTTATTTCCAGACTATAAAAAATACAAACTAGGAAAAATAGCAGAAAACTTAGGTATAAAAGTAGAAGTAGCACATAGAGCTCTAGATGATGTAGACACAACAGTCAAAGTATTTAGAGTAATGCTAGATATGCTAAAAAAAAGAGGGGCAAAAAAAGTAGATGACATAGACGAAGTAAGTAGTACAGAAGAATCAAAAAAAGACGCATACAAAAAATTAAAAACATATCATGCAATAATACTAGCTAAAAATTATATAGGCCTAAGAAATTTATATAAACTAGTATCACTATCACACCTTCATTATTTTTATAGAAAACCACGTATATTAAAAAGCCTATACAAAAAATACCAAGAAGGACTAATTCTTCGGAAGTGCCTGTGAAGCAGGAGAACTATACCAAGCAATAGAACTACGGAAAAACAGACGAAGAAATAGAAGAAATAGCACAAGATTATGACTACTTAGAAATTCAACCAATAGGAAATAATGAATTTTTAATAAGAAATGGAACAGTAAAAGACGAAGAAGCACTAAGAGACATAAACAGAAAAATAGTAGAAATAGGAGAAAAACTAAATAAACCAGTAGTTGCAACCTGTGATGTACATTTTATGGACCCACAAGATGAAGTATATAGAAGAATTCTAGAAGCAGGCCAAAAATATGATGATGCAGATAATCAAGCACCTTTATACTTAAGAACAACAGAAGAAATGCTAGAAGAATTTAGTTACCTAGGAAAAGAAAAAGCATATGAAGTAGTAGTAAAAAATACAAATATGATTTCTGATATGTGTGACCAAATAAGCCCAATATCACCAGAAAAATGTCCACCACATATCCCTCGGATGTGAACAAACAATAAAAGACATAGCATATGGAAAAGCCCATGAACTCTATGGTGATCCTCTTCCAGAAATAGTACAAACAAGGCTAGATAAAGAACTAGATTCTATAATAAAAAATGGTTTCTCAGTTATGTATATAATCGCTCAAAAACTAGTTTGGAAATCAAACGAAGATGGATATATAGTAGGTTCAAGAGGGTCTGTTGGTTCATCATTTGTAGCAAACATGACAGGAATTACAGAAGTAAACTCACTTCCAGCCCACTATAGATGTCCAAATTGCAAATATTCAGACTTTACAGACTATGGAGTAAAAAATGGCTTTGACTTACCAGATAAAGATTGTCCTAAATGTGGTCATAAACTAGCAAAAGACGGAATGGACATACCTTTTGAAACATTCTTAGGATTCAACCGGAGACAAAGAACCAGATATAGACCTAAACTTCTCAGGAGAATATCAAGCAAAAGCACATAAATACACAGAAGTAATATTTGGAAAAGGAACAACCTTTAAAGCAGGAACAATAGGAACAGTTGCAGACAAAACAGCCTTCGGATATGTAAAAAACTATTTTGAAGAAAGACACATACCAGTAAATAATGCAGAAATAAAAAGACTATCAACAGGATGTACAGGAATAAAAAGAACAACCGGGCAACACCCAGGAGGAATAATAGTAGTACCAAAAGGAAGAGAAATATACGAATTTTGCCCAGTACAACACCCAGCAGATGATCCAAATTCTGACATAATAACAACACATTTTGACTATCACTCAATAGATGCAAACCTTTTAAAACTAGATATACTAGGCCACGACGATCCAACAGTAATTAGAATGTTACAAGACATAACAGGAATTGACCCAACAAAAGTACCATTAGATGATAAAGAAACAATGTCAATATTTAGCTCAACAAAAGCACTTCGGAGTAACACCAGAACAAATAAAATCAGAAGTAGGAAGTTACCGGAATACCTGAATTTGGAACAAAATTTGTAAGGGGAATGTTAGTAGATACAAAACCAACAACATTTGACGAATTAATACGTATATCAGGACTATCACATGGTACGGACGTATGGCTAGGAAATGCACAAAGCTTAATAGAACAAGGAACAGTAACACTTACAGAAGCAATATGTTGTCGTGATGATATAATGATATATCTAATAAAACAAGGTCTGCCACCTAATCCAGCATTTAAAATAATGGAAACAGTACGTAAAGGAAAAGCACTAAAAGACCCAGCAAAATGGGCAGAATATGTAGAATTAATGAAAGAACACAATGTACCAGATTGGTATATAAAATCATGTGAAAAAATAAAATACATGTTCCCAAAAGCCCATGCAGCAGCATATGTAACAAATGCATTCAGAATAGCATGGTTTAAAGTCCACAAACCTAAAGCATATTATGCAGCATTTTTCTCAATAAGAGCAGCAGACGACTTTGATAGTGAAATAATGTGTTTTGGAAAAGAAAAAGTAAAAAATAAAATGAAAGAAATAGATTTACTAGGAAATAATGCAACACAAAAAGACAAAACAATGTACCCAGTATTAGAGCTTGTACTAGAAATGTATGAAAGAGGTATAGAATTTTTGTCAATAGATTTATATAAATCACATTCAACAAAATTTTTAGTAGAAGAAGATGGAATAAGACCACCACTAAACAGTATAGCAGGTCTTGGAACAGTTGCAGCACAAGGAATAGAACAAGCAAGAAAAGAAGGAAAATTCATGTCAATAGATGACTTAAAAGTAAGAGCAAAAGTTGGAAATTCAGTAACAGACCTACTAAAAAAACTAGGATGTTTAGAAGGAATGAGCCAAAGTAACCAAATAAGTCTATTTGGATAAAAGAAAAGAGGAAAATTATGAACAATATAATAAAACCAGTAGATATAAATAACATATTTACAATCCAAAACATAATAATATATTTTATAATAATAAACCTAATAGGATTTTTTATAATGTGGATAGACAAAAGAAAAGCCATAAAAGGCTCATGGAGAATACCAGAAAAAACACTTTTCTTAATAACAGCCCTAGGTGGAGGAATAGGAACAATAGCAGGTATGTACGTATTTAGACACAAAACACAAAAACTAAATTTTGTAATCCGGCTTTCCATTTATAACTATATTAGAAATAATATTAGTACTTTATTTACTATTAAAATAACAAAAAACGAATAATAAAATAAACAAAAGATAAAACTAAATAAATAATAAATAAAGTAAAAAAAGGAGAAAAAATATGCAAGATACATTTTTTTTTTGGGCGGAGACATTAAAACAATGGAAGACCCAAATGACATACCACAAGCAATCTATATAAAAGAAGGAATAATAAAAAAAGTAGGAACCTTAGAAGAAATACAAAAACTAGAAACTCCTAAAACCAAAAAAGTAGATTTAAAAGGAAAAACATGTTATAAAAGAGATTAAGTATAATTAAATTTTAATAAAAAAGGGTATAAATCACAGCTAAAATAGACTGCTACCCTGAGGATGATATTTATATAAAATTTATTCCATTCCTCGGCTCAATACGTAATTAAAGCCCTTCTAAATATAAAATAAATGAGCCTCTCGCTACATTCTTCGCGCTTCCTCATTTATTTTATATTAAGAAGGGCTTTTAATTACTCCAATCGCACTCGTCATTACATAAATTTTATATAAATATCATCCTCAGGGTAGCAGTCTATTTTAGCTGTGATTTATACCCTTTTTTATTAAAATTTTTATAAAAAAAGTAAGTACACATAATTTCGGAAAACTAAATTTAAATTATATAAACCAAATTGGACTGTGAATAACTTAAAAGATAAACTTTAGTAATAACGGTTATTCACAAAGTTATCCACAGTATCCACATGACTTATCAACAAATCAAAGAATAAAAACAAATTAACATAAAAGTATGAAAGTGACATAATTGTAATAAAATTGAAACTAGATTGTAAAAGAAAAAGTTCGAAAAAAGGAAGAAAAAATAGTAAAATGATTAAAAATAGTAAAATTGCTTGAAAAATGAACAAAAATAAGACAAAATATGAAATAATAATGTAATATAATTGTAAAAAAATAATAAATAAAAAAGAAGAAAAATGTCAGATAATTAAATAGTATTTTTATTTAATAAACACTAAAAATGTCATATTTTTTGTTGGGTATACAAAAAGCCGACATAAAACAAGAGAAATATTATAAATTAAAATTAATTACTTTTAAAATTTTAGAGCATATAATAAATATATAAAGCTATTATAAAGAGGTGAATAGAATTGTTAAAAAAAATTAAAAAAGTATTAAAAAGAAAAAATAAAATAAGCAAAAGAGCCTTAGATGAGAAAAATATTAATCTAGAAAAATTAGAAAAAATGATGTTAAATGAAGATACTATTTTAATAGATGTAAGAAGTTTGCAAGAATATAAAGAAGGACACATAGAAAAAGCAATTTCAATACCAGAATATGAACTAAAAAATAGAGCAAAAGAAGAACTAAAAGATTTAAACCAAAAGATAATTTTGTATTGTTCAACTGGAAGTAGAAGCAAAAAAGCCAAAGAAACTTTAGAAAAATTAGGCTATAAAGATATATATAATTTAGAGAATGGATGGCAAAACTATTGAGCTTTTAAAGTATATATGTTAAAATTAAGCTATTAAAAAATAAATAAAAACAAGTAAGGAGGAAGGAAGATGTATCCCAATATGGACAAAAAAGTCCAAAAGGAAACGTCCCCAAATGGACATATAAGAAATTTTAGTATAATAGCACACATAGATCATCGGAAAATCCACCCTAGCAGATAGATTAATTGAAATGACAGGGGTATTATCTAAAAGAGAAATGGAAAGCCAAGTATTAGATAATATGGATATTGAAAAAGAAAGAGGAATAACAATTAAATCACAAGCTGTTAGGATGATTTATAAAGCAAAAGATGGACAAGAATATATATTTAATTTAATAGATACACCTCGGACATGTTGATTTTAATTATGAAGTATCAAGAAGTTTAGCAGCATGTGATGGAGCAATTTTAGTAGTAGATTCTAGCCAAGGGGTAGAAGCCCAAACACTTGCAAATGTATATTTAGCAATTGATAATAATTTAGAGATATTACCAGTATTAAATAAAATTGACTTACCAAATGCAAGAGTAGAAAAAGTAAAAAAAGAAATAGAAGATATAATAGGAATACCTGCAATGGATGCTCCTTGCATTTCTGCAAAAACAGGACTAAATGTAGAAGAAGTATTAGAAAGAATAGTAACCGATTTACCTGCACCAAAAGGAGACATAAAAGGAAAAACAAAATGTCTAATTTTTGATTCTTATTATGACAATTACAAAGGAGCAGTTGCATATGTAAGAGTAGTAGATGGAACTGTAAAAATAGGAGACGAAATAAAACTAATGGCAACAAATAAAACATTTATTGTTTCAGAAGTAGGATATTTTGTTCCTGGCTCTTATATGCCAGTACAAGAAATAAAAGCAGGAGAAGTTGGATATATTGCAGCTAGTATAAAAAGTTTATCAGATATACATGTAGGAGATACAATAACTTTAAAAGACAATCCAGCAGATGAACCACTAAAAGGCTATAAAAAAGTAACACCAATGGTATATTGTGGACTTTACCCTGTAGATCGGAAGCGAGTATGAAGATTTAAAAGAAGCACTAGAAAAATTAAAATTAAATGATGCTTCTTTAGAATATGAACCAGAAACCTCAGCTGCTTTAGGCTTCGGTTTTAGATGTGGCTTTTTAGGGTTACTACATCTAGAAATTATAGAAGAAAGAATAGATAGGGAATTTGATTTAGGATTAATTACAACTGCTCCATCTGTTATATATAAAGTACATAAAACAAATGGAGAAATATTAGAATTATATAACCCAGAAGATTTACCAAAACCTCAAGAAATATCATATATTGAAGAACCATATGTAACAGCAAATATACTAACACCAAGAGAATATGTAGGAAATATAATGGAATTATGTCAAAGAAGAAGAGGAATCTATATAGATATGAAATATTTAGACGAAAATAGAGTTACTCTAATATATGAGATGCCACTAAATGAAATAATATATGACTTTTTTGACAATTTAAAATCAAAAACAAAAGGATATGCATCACTTGACTATGAATTTAAAGAATATAAAAAATCTAATCTAGTAAAACTAGACATATATATAAATGGTGAACCAGTTGATGCTCTAAGCTTTATAGTACATAAAGACAGTAGTTATGAAAGAGGAAAGAAAATGGTAGAAAAACTAAAAACAGTAATACCAAGAAAACTATTCAAAATACCAATTCAAGCAGCAATAGGTGGACAAATTATAGCAAGAGAAACAATTTCAGCCTTAAGAAAAGACGTTTTAGCAAAATGTTATGGTGGAGATGTAACAAGAAAGAAAAAACTACTAGAAAAACAAAAAAGAGGTAAGAAAAAAATGCGTGAAATAGGAAATGTAGAAATACCTCAAGAAGCATTTTTGAGTGTACTAAAATTAGATGATGAATAAAAAATCATAATTAAATAAAAAAGTAATCTAGCAAAACATAAAGCAAATAAAAAAGGAGGAATAAAAGAGAAATGAAAGATAACTTTGAACCTAAAGACAATATTTATAAAAATCAAGACCATCAGGCAGAAGATCAAGTAGAAGGAAGAAATTCAGTACTAGAACTATTAGAAAGCAAAAAAGATATTAATAAAATATACATAACAAAAGGAGAAAAGCACGGTTCTATAAATAAAATTATAGCAATAGCCAAAGAAAGAAAAATAATAATAGTAGAAAAAGATAAAAGACAAATGCAAAAAATTGCAAACACTCAAAACTATCAAGGAGTAATTGCCATAGTTCCTCCTTTTGAATATTGCAAAATAGAAGATATATTAGATTTAGCAAAACAAAGAAATGAAGAACCTTTTATATTAATCTTAGAGAAAATAGAAGACCCTCATAATTTAGGTTCAATAATAAGAACTGCAGAAACAGCTGGCGTTCATGGAATAATTATACCAAAAAGAAGAGCAGCTTTAGTAAATAGTACAGTAAATAAAGTGTCATGTGGAGCGACCCAGTACATGAAAATAGCAAGAGTAAACAATATAACAGATGCAATTTTAAAACTAAAAGACCAAGGACTTTGGATATGTGGTACAGATATAAATGCACCTAAATATTATTATGACCAAGATTTAACTCGGGGCCCTTGCCATAGTTATAGGAAATGAAGGAAGCGGAATAGGTCCAAAAGTAAAAAACAACTGTGATTTTTTAGTAAAAATACCTATGAAAGGCAAAGTTACATCTTTAAATGCCTCAGTATCAACAGGAATTATTGTATATGAATCACTAAAACAAAGAAATAAGTAAAAAGTTGGAGGATAAACCTATGATAACAAGAAAAAAAAGAAAAGCAATTATAATAACTATTATAATTTTTATTTTACTAATATTAATTACAGGATTTGTATTATTATATTTAATGACAGATTTATTTAAAGGAAATAAAACATTATTTACTAAATATTTATCACAAAATGTAAATAACATAGAAGAAATATATAAAACTGTCACAGACACAACATATGAAACAACTTACCTACAAAATAAATATGAAAATCAAGGTCAAATAAAAATTAACTACATACAAAATCTAGGAACAACAGCAGAAAACACAAATAATGATATTAATAAATTAAAACTAGAAATAAGCGGACAAGCAGATTTATCAAATAAATATGATTATAAAAATATAAAATTATTAAATGATAATAATGAAGAATTAGAAGTAGAAACAATTTGGCAAGATGATTTATATGGAATAAGATTTTCTGATTTATTTAACCAATACACATTAGTAAGAAATTCTAACCTAAAAGAATTATTAAATAATTTAGAAATTTCAAATGACCAAATACAAGACATGCCAGATACAATAGACTTAAATAAAAGTATAGCAAAGGAAATTCAATTTTCTGAATCAGAAAATGAAAAATTAATAAAAAGCTATTCAGAATTATTAAATGATATTCCAGATGATAAATTCACAAAACAAACAAATCAAGAAATCAAAGTAAATGGAAAAAACTTAAACGCAAATGCATATACTTTAACACTAACAAAAGAAGAACTAAATAATTTATATATCAGTTTTCTAGAAAAAATTAAACAAGACGAAATAATAAACTCTAAAATAGATAACATACAAAATATAATAAACCAATATAAATTTATAGATAAGCTAAGTACATATAATTTAAAAGAAAACTATGTAAAACTAATAGATAAAAAAATAGAAGAAATTAAAAAAAGCAATATAGGTCAAGATGAAACAAAATTTATTATATATGAAAATGAAAAAAATACTGTAAAAACAGCAATCATAACAAATGAATATGAAATTTCATGTGATTATGATTTAATAAATGAAGAAAAATATCTGTATTTAAATGTTAATAATAAAAAACAAGAAGATACAAAAGAAATAATATTAACAACTTCAAAATTAAAAACTACTCTTGATTATCAAAATAAACATGCCAAAAAAACCAAAAAACTAAATATAGTAAATAATGAACAAATAAAAGATGAAAATAATATTAGAAGAAACATAAGTTTTAAATATGAAACATCTGAAAATAAAATAGATGCAAATATTGAATTAAACAATAAAAAAGTGGAAGAATTGCAAGACAAAAAAGTTTTAGATAATAAAAATAGTCTAGTTTTAAATGATTACAGCAAAGAACAATTAAATGAAGTTTTAAGCAAAATGCAAATGGGACTAACTAATAAGCTAAATTCCTTAAAAGAAAAAATAAATGTAAATGATTTAACAAATGTTTTAAACTTTATAGGAATATATGTAAATAATAATGAGTTAATGGAAGAAACTCGGAATTTCACAAGCTGAAAGAAACAGATTTAATGCACAATTTGAAGTACTACAAGGAGAAAAAATACAATCAGAAAATATAACTACTATAATAGAAAACATAAAAACCAACATATCAGGCGTAGAAAAAAATTCTGATACAGAGTTAAAAATATTGATTGAGGAAAATGCTAATGATGAAAATTCGCTAAAAGAGATACAAAATTGGATTGAGCAAAATGGCAATAATGAATATAATTTAAAAATAGAATATAATGAAGAAAATGGACTTGTACAAAAAATCGATTTACAAATAGTACAAGAAAACCAATAATAAAAAATATAAATAATTAGTTTTTAATAAATATAAAAATTGAGTAAAATAAAAAAATAGCAAAATATAAAAATTTTTATATGGAATATAGTTACTTTATATAAAAAAATTACCAAATATAATCAAAATTTCAAAAAACTGCAAAAGCGCTAAATACAAGCCTTTTTAGCAGTTTTTTTAAACGCGAAAATAAACAAGAAAAATAGCTAATATTTAAAAAAATAAAAAAAATGAAAAAAAGTGTTGACAAACAATGAATGCTAGTGTATAATAAAAATCGTTCCGCGAAAAGGGAACAAAAAGAACATTGAAAAGTAAACAATAAAATCCTTTAGAGAATAAACCGAAGCGGTAATTTTCGAAATAAAGAAAAGTACCAAAAAGTTTAAAAATTTTTATAAAATAAAAAAAGGTTTTAAGAGCCTTAAGAAAAAACTTAAAAGTTTGATTTATATAAACTTTTTTATATAATGAAAATTATATAAAGAAGAAAAATATAGATACCAAAAACATGAGAGTTTGATCCTGGCTCAGGATAAACGCTGGCGGCGCACATAAGACATGCAAGTCGAACGAACTTAATCCTTAGTTTACTATGGAAGCG
>CALXUW010000029.1 GCA_944391795.1 uncultured Clostridia bacterium | reverse complement strand
TGTTCAAAGTCCATATATTTAATACGAATTGTAATGATTTTGTTGAGGAAAATATATTAGTAATTCGCAACAATATTTACGTGTATACGATTTAACCTATATAAATCAAAGATATTATTCTAATTTATATGAATTAAATAATGAAAACATTGAATCAAGAAAAGATATAGCATTAACTAAAATAAAAAATCTTTTTCAAGAAATAGACCAATTATTAAGTGATGAAGAAATCGATTTTTTAAAAAGAAATTTTAAAATCATTAATTTGTCACATATATTTACTTTGGATAAGAAACAAACATTAAAGATATTAAATAGTAATCAATTAAAAGAATTTATAAACAATTATAAATCTACACCAAAGAAATGGATTAGACTAAGGAAAACAATTGAGAAAAAAGAAAACAAAGAAATAAAAGAAAAAACAACTTTAACAATAAAACATATTTTAAAGGATAATAAATCAAATATCCAACAAATGCAAGAAACAGAAATAGAAGTAAGTTCATTTGAAGAAACAAATGAATTGCTTGAAAAACTTGGATTTTCATATAGAAGTTATCAAGAAAAAAGACGAGAAAAATATATTTTAAATGAGCATGAGATAGATATTGATACATGGCCTAAATTATTACCATATATTGAAATTGAAGGAAAAGATAAAAACGACATAGAAGAAATATTAAGTATTTTAGGATATTCTTTCAAGGATGCCATTTCATGTACTGTTGATGAAATTTATAAAAAGCTTGGTTTAGATATAAATAATATGAAAGAACTTAAATTCTAATGAGAGAAAATTTTAAGAAAAAATATTAATGAAGATTAGTGCAAAATGAATGTGACCATTTAGATGGAATAGTATTTTTAGATAAAGTAAAAGGACCTAATGGATTTGCAACTAAAGAAAATATTGGAAAATATAATTTAAGGGAAGTTAACTGACTTTTATAGAAAAGAGAGATTAACATAAATCAAATATACTTGGACTGTAATATATAAGTATTGATACAAATAATAAGATAGGAGATAACTAGAGTGTTAAATAAAATAATTAAAAGTTGCAAATATGTTGCTAACAACTCAAAATCAGTTAAAATAAATCAAACAAATCTAGATAAATTTATAGAAAAAATTAAGAAAGTAGAAACGGAACATTGGTTAAGTTTTTCTCCATATAATTTATTAGATTTACCAATAGAGACCATAATAAACTTTTTGTTAGTATATGAAGCGATAGATTTTTCATTTTGGGGAAATCCTAAATGATTATAACGTTAAAGGAGAGTGAAAGGTGTGGCAGTTAAAATAATTTATTTTGTGCATGGAACAACTATAGATAATATAGAGCATAAATCTACAGGATGGTTACATGGGATTTTAAGTGAAAAAGGAATAGAACAAAGTATTAAATTGAGAGAACAAATAAACTTAAATGAAATAGATTTAGTAATTAGTTCGGATTTAAAAAGAGCAATAGATTCAGCTAAATATACATTCAAAGATTCAAAAGTGATATTACATGATAAAAGAATAAGAGAATGTAATTATGGAGATTTAAATGGAGAAGATGCATCTTTGGTAAAATATGAAGAACATATAGATAGTAAATTTCCTAATGGCGAATCTTTAAAAGAAGTTGAAAAAAGACTAAGAAATTTTTGTGAATATCTATTAGAAAGTTATAATGGGAAGACTATTGCTTTAGTCTCACATAAAGCACCACAATTGGCTTTAGAAGTCATAGCTAAAAATATTAGTTGGAAAGATGCAATAGATAACGACTGGAGAAAAACAAAGAATTGGCAACCTGGATGGAGATATGAAATAAGACAAATAGAAAAAGAAACAAAAAATGAATACATAAGCAATAAAAAGTAATTTAATAAAAGAAAAAGTGGCTCAAAGACAAATTAGTATGGTTTATGTAGATTATAAAAAATATATAGAAAGGAACTAAAAAATATGGAAAATGATTTAACTATTAGAAAACTACAAAAGTGTATAAGGAGTATAGATCACAAAAATAATGCAATTGATAAATATATGTTAAAATTAATGGAAGAAGTAGGAGAACTTGCAGAAGTAGTAAGAAAAAACAAAAGAATGGAAAAAGGAAATAGTATTAAAGGGACGATAGAAGAAGAACTTCAAGATGTATTATACTATGTAATTTGTCTAGCAAATATAAATGATATAGATTTACAAGACTGTATATACTTAAAAGAAAAATTAAATTGTAAAAAATATAATAGAAAGAATATGTTTGAAGATTAGTAATGTGAAAAGTATATTGAAAGAGAAATAAAAAAATGAATAACAAAGAGATAATAGATTTAGTAAAAGAATATGTTAAAAATAAATGTTATAATGATTCAACAGGGCATGATTGGTGGCATATCCAAAGGGTTTATAAAAATGCGATGTTAATTAATAAAAAAGAGAAGGCAAATGAATTTATAATAACAATAATTGTTCTAATGCATGATTTATATGACCATAAATTTTATAACGGAAGCATTGAAGAAAGGTTAGAAGAAACATTAAAAGAATTAGGCATATATAAACATATTCCCAAAAATGATATTGAAAATATAATATATAGTTGTACAAATTTAGGATTTAGCGCTAATATTACCGAAAAAAAAGAGCTTTCAATAGAAGGCAAAATAGTTCAAGATGCAGATAGATTAGATGGTATTGGTGCAATTGGAATTGCAAGAACATTTGCTTATGGAGGAAAAAAACGGAAAATTAATGTATGATCCCAATAATAATGAGTTAGTTAATGAAGAAGAATATAAGCAAAAAGGATCTAATACATCTATTAGTCATTTTTACGATAAATTATTAAAAATAAAAGATTTAATGAATACAGATACTGCAAAAATAATAGCACAAGAAAGACATAAATACTTAGAAGATTTCTTACAAGAATTTCTTGATGAATGGAATGGTGAAAAATGATAGATACAGGATATTTATACTCAAAAGATAATAAAAGAATATTTGTAAATACATGCTTAGGATGTACCGGAAAATGTTCATATTGCTATTTAGGTAAGATGGGATATGATAATACAAGAATCATCGGAGAAGTAAAAAAAGCAGAAGAATTAATTGAAGAAATAGAGCAAGTTGGAATTTCAAAAGATACATTAATAACTCTAGGTTGCTTTTCGGAATGTTGGGATGACAACAATAAACCAGAAACAATAAAATTGATAAAATATTTTTTGCAAAAAGGAAATCAAGTAGAATTATCTACTAAGAAAGAAATTAGTGTAGAAGAAGCAAAAGCGTTTGTAAGCTTAATTCAATATTTAGGGCAATTAGTTGTATTTGTTAGCTCAGCTACAATAAGTAAATGGAATACTATTGAAAGAGGAACAGATTCACCTAGTAAAAGATTTAACACATTTGAAATTTCCAAAGAATTGAATATACCAACAGCATTATATATGAAACCAGTATTAAAAGGAATAACCAAGCAAGATATAGAATTATATAAAGAAGTAATTCGAAAACATGCTGTTAAAAATGTTGTAGTAGGAAGTATATTTGGAGAAAAAGAAGCAGAAGAAACAGTTCATTTTTCAGATAAGAGAACATTATTTTATAATCCTATATCTGAAGAACTTGAAATAAAAAGAAGATTAATGAAAATGGAAAATTTAAGAGTGTTTTCTAGAAGTTCAGAAGTAACACAATATTATAAAGATAAAATTAAAAATGTAACAAGATAATAAAAGTCCTCTTGATAGATGACTTTTAGCATCTATACAAATGAACAAAACCGCACTTAAGCATGAAACAGTTAAATGTAAAACTATCATAATATAATTTATCAAAATCCCAGCAAAATTTTACAAATTTTTTAAAAATTATAAAAAATATTATAAAAGAAATTTAGCAATTAGTATTAAAAAATATAATATAAAGGAGCAAAAAATGAACACAATTATTTATTTAATAAGACATGCAGACACAATTAATGAATTAGGCTTAAGAAACACTAAAGAAACAAGCCAAATCATCAATGAAAAAGAGATTCTATCCATTAAAGGAGAAGAAGATTCAAAAAAGCTAAGTGAAAATGAAGAACTTCAAACGATTGACACAATTTGGTGTAGTAGTTATGTAAGAGCAAAACAAACTGCAAAATATATAGCAAACAAAAATAATTTGCAAATTAATATTGATGAAAGGTTAAATGAAAGAAAGCTAGGAAATTTAAAAGAAATAGCTATATTTATGAAAGATAAAAAAACCAAAGATCCTTCGCAAGAACAACTACTATATCCCAAATTTAAAACATCAAATGGAGAAAGTGCAGAAGATACCAACAAAAGAATGACAGAATTTTTAAGTGAATGTCTAAAGAAATATAAAGAAAAAAGAATAGCAATAATTAGCCATGGTGGAACAATAAAATTCTTACTATTAAATTGGTGTAATGTAAATAATAATCTTAAATTAGAATATAAAGATAGAGAATTAAATATCACATCACCATCTTTATTGAAATTGACGTTTAAAGATAATGAGCTAATAAATTTAGAACAAATATCCTAAGTAAACTTAATATCAACAAAATAAACATGGAAGAAGAATTAAAAATGCAATATTAAAATATCAGAGATTTCATTGTAAAGATAAGAAATTTATGATACATTATATATTAAATAAATGACTTAAACTTATTCCATTTTAGAAATAGTAAAAGAAAGTGAGAAAATATGGGTAAAGTATTAAAAATAAGAGAAGTAGGAGATCCCATCATTGAAAAAGAATGTAATGAAGTAGATATAAAAAATATTAACAAAAATATTTTAGATATTATAGAAGATTTAAAATCAACACTAGATTTTGGAACAGGATTAGGAATTTCTGCACCCCAAATAGGTGTAAATAAAAAAATTATTGTAGTAGGTGCCAAAAAAGAAAATATAAAATACAATGATGCAGAAGAAATACCTATAACTGCAATGATAAATCCAACTTGGAAAAAGCTATCAGAAGATACAGATATACAATATGAAGGATGTATGAGTGTTCCTAGTATAAGAGGAAAAGTAGAAAGATATAAAAATATAGAATTAACTTATTATAATGAAAATGGAGATAAAATAGTAAAACAACTAAATGGATTTTTTGCAAGATTAGTACAACATGAATGCGACCATTTAGAAGGAATAGTATTTTTAGAAAAGGTGAAAGGACCAAATGGATTTACAACAGTAGAAAATATTAAGAAATATAATTTAAAAGAGGAGAAAACAACTAATATGGACTTAATATGTAAAATAACAGATGAAGATATAGGAGAAAAAAGTATCGAAATGGAAAAACCACAATTAAGATTAGGTGCAAGAGGAATTATTATAAGAGAAGATGGAAAAATAGCCGTATTTAACAAAAGCAACAAAAACGAGTATAAATTACCTGGCGGAGGATTGGAAGGAAAAGAAACCCCTCAAGAAGCATTTAAAAGAGAAGCATTAGAAGAAACAGGTTGTAAGATAGAAATAATAGATACTTTAGGAACAATAGAGGAGTACAAATCATTAAATAATTTTAAACAGATTTCCTATGTATTTGTAGGAAAAGTCATAAAAGATACTAAAGAGTTAAATGTAACAGAAAAAGAAAAAGAAGAAGGCGCTAAATTATTATGGGAAACTCCTAAAAAAGCATTAGAACTCATAACTAAATGTTCTGATAAATTAGTTGCATCAAAATACTCATCTATTTATAGCACAAAATTTGTTGTATTAAGAGATAGAAAAATACTAGAAAAGTATATAGAAATGAACAAATAATAAATTAAATAGAAAAAATAAGTTTTTAATAAAATAGTGAAAGAAAGATATATATAAAATACAAAAAAGCAACTAAATCTAAAGGAGAAGAATTCAATGAAAAATCTAGAAAACAATCAAACCGAATTATGGAATAAATTAAATGAAAATAATACATTACAAGAAGTACAGAAGTATATAAAAAATGTAATAAAAATAAGAGGCTTTTCAAAACAAGAAATTGAAAAAACAATGTTATTGCTATTAGAAGAAGTTGGAGAACTTGCAAAATCAATAAGAAAAAACGCGACAGACATGAGTATTGACAACAATAAAGCTAATCACTATGATACAATAGAAAGCGAAGTAGCAGATGTTTTTATTGTACTATGCAGTGTATGCAACAAATTAGATATTGATTTATATAAATCTTTAAAAGATAAAGAACAAGAAAATATTATGAGAATTTGGAAAAAAGAAAAATAAAGGAGAAATAAAATATGATATTTTCAACATAACTTATGTATCAACAAATTGGGAAACAGAATATATGTATGTGTTTACTTCAAATGATTTTACAGGAGATTTAAAAGAATGTAATGAAGGCGATTTAAAATGGGTTGATAAAAAAGAAATTACAAAGTTAAACACTTGGGAAGGCGACAAAATTTTTATAGAGAAACTGCAAAATGATGATAGATTCTTTACAGTAAAATTTGAATATGATGGTGAAAAATTACTTAGATATGAATTAAAAGAATATTAATATATAATTTTATGAGGAGATAAAAGATGATTGATTTACATATACACACAACATATTCTGATGGAGATAAGAGTGTAGCAGAAATACTTAAAATGTGATAAAGTAAAAAATTAGAATATATATCAATAACAGATCATAATACCGTTAAACAATATAATGATGAATCATTGAAAAACAACAATAATATCTTTAGTGGGAAAATTATAAAGGGAGTAGAATTAAATGCAGCATTCCAAGATAAAAATATTGAAGTATTAGGATATAATATTAATCCTGGCATAATAAACGAATGGTGCAAAAAGTATTATACAGAAGAAAAATTAAATAAACAACAAGAAATATGTTGTAAAAGATTATTAAATATATGTGATAAACAAGGACTTATATATGATGAAAGCAAAATAATAAAACCTAAAGCAACTGGTTATGTAGAAAGATCAATTTATAAAGAATTGATGAGACATGAAGAAAATTATAAGATATTAGGAGAACTTACAGAATCTTTTGGGGTGTTTTTTAGAAAAGGTCTAGTAAATCCAGAAAGTAACTATTTTGTGAATCGTATAGAATTTAGACCCAAATATAAAGAAGTAATAGATATTATTCATAAAGCAGAAGGAAAAGCGTTTTTAGCACATCCATTTGAATATAGATTTAAAGACACAATTGAATTCATAAATAATTTAAGAAAAGAAAAAGAACTTGATGGTATAGAATGTTTCCATCCGTCAGCCAATCAAGAACAAAGAAATATTTTAACTCGTTATGCAAAAAATAATAATTTATATATAAGTGGTGGTAGTGATTATCATGGAAGTTCAAAACCAGATATAAAAATAGGTGTAGGTAGAGGAGATTTAGACATTTCTAAAGAAATATTAAATTGGTTATATGAATAAAAAAATACATAAATTCTATTAAAAACAAATAAAAATCGAGAAAGGTAGGAAAATTTATGGAAGAGCTAGTCGATGTATTAAACGAAAAAGGAATGTATACAGGAGAAACACAAACAAGAGAAATTTGTAGTAAAAAAGGATTATGGCACAAAGCAGTATGTGTATTTATAATAAATTCTAAAAATCAAGTATTATTACAAAAAAGAAGTGCAAATAAAAAAACATGGCCAAATATGTGGGATGTAACAGCAGGAGGAAATGTACTAGCAGGAGAGTTTGGCTTTCAAGCAATAATACGAGAATGTAAAGAAGAATTAGGAATTGAATTAAATAAAAATGATATAACTTTCATAGGTTCAGCAATATCAACAAATAAAAAAGGAGATATTATCAACAATTATTTTAATGAATACTATATTGCAAGCAAAGAAATAGATATAACTAAATTACAATTACAGGAAGAAGAAGTATCAGAAGTAAGATGGATAGACAAAAAGGAGATAATAGAAAAAATTAAAGATAAGCACAACGGAATAACTGATAAAGAAGGATGTTGGGAATATCTAATAAAATATTATGAAATGTCAGATAAAAACACATAAAATTATATCAGCACATTATAAAAGATAAAAAAATAAAACTAGGACAATAGTAGATATAGACAATACTATAAAAGATTAAAACAAGCCTTATCAGATAAAGACAAATTTATTAAAAGAATAAAAAAGGTAATTAATCAATAAAATATGATTAAAAATTAAGGTTTTAAATAGAAATAAAAAACTAAAAAAAAGGAGATTAAAACAATGATAAAAAATATAATTTTTGATTTTGGAAATGTATTAGTAGGATGGAACGAAGAAAAAATAGTAGAAAAATTTTCTGGTAAAAAAGAAGAACAAGAATTACTAAAAAAAATAATTTTTAAATCTGACGAGTGGTTCATGTTAGATGAGGGATTATTAAATTATGACGATGCTATAAAAATATTTAAAGAAAAACTTCCTAGCAATTTAAAACTTAAAGTAGATAATATAATGCAAACATGGTATACATATATGCCAATAAATAACCAAATTACAAATTTAATTAAAGATTTAAAACAAAAAGGCTATAAAATATACGGATTATCAAATACACACATACCTGTTTATGAATACATAAAAAATTCTGATATAGGAAAATATTTTGATGGATTTGTAATATCAGCAATCGAAAAAATGATGAAACCAAATAAAGAAATATATTTTAGATTATTTGAAAAATTCAACCTTATTCCAAAAGAATGTTATTTTATAGATGATAGTGAAAAAAATATAAATGTTGCTATAGAATGTGGAATGAATGGCTATGTTTTCGATGCTAAAAAATTCGATGGACTAACAGATAATCTAATAAAAAATGAAATTATATAATTAATAAAATTAAGGAGTAAATATGTTATTAAATATAAAAAATAAATCTATAAAAGTGAAGTTCATAGATGAAAATTTTAAGCTTCCAGAAGAAATTCAAAATAAAATAGATGAATTTTGGAAAAAAGTACAAAATGGAAATAACAATATATGGAATGGCAAAATAACATGTGTAAGTGAATGTAAAGTAGAAGAAAATAGCATAATGGTCACTTGTAAAAAATCTAATTATGCACATTATCTATATGATGAAAGAATAGGGCTTCCTAAAGAATATGCTTGTTTTAATTTAGCCGCAGGATGTTTATTAGAAACATCTGATAATTATTATATAGTAGGAGAGCTAGCCCAAAACACATCATATCCATATTGTATGCAAATATCAGGTGGAAATGCAGATAGTAAAGATATAAAAAAAGATGAAATAGATGTTTTATGCACAATAGAAAGAGAAACAAAAGAAGAATTAAATATAGACCTAAAAGATAAAAAAATAATTGATGGATATGAAATAAGATATATAAGTTTACCAGATGAAAAAGTACATTCATATATTCTATTTGCAAAAGGACAGCTAAAAATTACTAAACAAGAAATGGAAAAACATTATCAAGATTATTTAGAAAAATTGACTAACAATAATGGAGAAATTGAATTTGGAAAAATACATTTTATAAAAAGAGGTAATATAGCAGAACAATTGCAAAAGCTAAAAAATCCAAAACGAGAATATTTACTTAAATTATTAGAATTAGATAGTAAAATACCATTAGAACAAAAAATATAAAAAATTAATAAAAAAGCCATGAAATATGCACTATTACAAAGTTAAAAATTGGAGGAAAATATGAACTTAAAAGAGCAAATAGAAAAATACAAACCATATAACGAACAAGAAGAAAAAGATAAACAAACAATCCTAAAATACATAGATACATTTGATGATGTACTTACAAGAAACAACGAATTTGGACACTTTACAGCTTCATCATGGGTAGTAAATAAAGAAAGAACAAAAGTATTAATGATATATCACAACATTTATAAATCTTGGGCTTGGACAGGAGGTCATGCAGACGGAGAATCTGACTTATTAGCAACAGCCATAAGAGAATTAAAAGAAGAAACAGGCGTAAAAAATGTAAATGTACTTGACAATGATATTTTTTCACTAGAAATTATATGTGTTAATGGACATATAAAGAAAGGAAAATATGTATCTTCTCATGTACATCTTAATTTAACCTATCTTTTAGAAGTTGACGAAGCCACTGAACTATTAAAAATGAAAGAAGACGAAAACAGTGGAGTAAAATGGGTAAAAATAGAAGATGTAGAAAAAATAGTAAATGAAAAATGGGCAGTAGAAAATATTTATAAAAAATTAAATAAAAAATTAAGAAAATATAAAAAATAATGTAAATTTATTAGACATAATAAATTTATCAGATGTAATACAGGAAAAAATGAAAAGAGGTAAAATAAAATGAAAGTACTATTTGCAACAACAAATCCAGCTAAAATAAACAAATACGCCAATGGCCTAAAAGAAAAAGGGATTGAATTACTTACATTAAAAGATTTAAAAATAGATCTAAATGTTGAAGAAAATGGAAAAAATGCAATAGAAAACGCTAGAATAAAAGCAAAAGCATATTATAACATAGCAAAAATACCAACTATTGGAATGGACAATAATTTATTTATACAAGAATTACCCGAAGAAAAACAACCTAATACTCATGTAAGAAGAATAAATGGAAAAAGATTATCAGATGAAGAGATGATACAATATTACACAAATTTAGCAAAACAATATGGAGGAAAGCTAACAGCCAAATGGGTTTATGGGTTAGTAATATATGATGGAAAAAATGAAAAAGACTACACTTTCAGCAAAGAAAATTTTTATTTTATAGATAAGGCAAGCAAATTAAGAACACCAGGATATCCATTAGATTCAATAACAATTATTCCGGAATATAATAAATACTTAGTCGAATTAACTAAAGAAGAAAATCAAGAAAGAAAACAAAGAGACAATAAAGATATTGAAGTAATTGATTTTATATTTAATAGTCTTAAATAAAATAAAAAACAGAAATTAAATAAATTATAAAGGAGTTATATTTAAGTGGAAGAAATAATATTAGCCACAAATAATCAAGGAAAAGTTAAAGAAATAAAAGAAATACTTAAAAATAAGAAAATAATATCATTAAAAGAAGCAAATATCAACCTAGAAATAGAAGAAGACAAAGAAACATTCAAGGAAAATGCATTAAAAAAAGCACTATACATATCAAAAATTACTAACAAAGCTTGTATAGCAGATGATAGTGGTTTATGTATAGACATATTAAATGGATTTCCAGGAGTAAAAACAGCAAGATTTCTAGGCGAAAATGCAACTCAAAAAGAAAGAAACTTATATATTCTAAATAAATTAAAAGGCATAGAAAAACAAAAAAGAACAGCAAAAGTAATAACTTGTATAGCATATGTAAAACCTAAACAAATATCAGAAGTATTTACAGGAGTTCTAGAAGGATACATTGCAAATGAGCCTAAAGGAGATAATGGTTTTGGATTTGATGAAATATTTGAATTAGAAAATGGTAAAACACTAGCCCAATTAGATTCAAAACAAAAAAACGAAATAAGTAGTAGAAAAATAGCGCTTATTAAACTAAAAGAAAAATACTTTACTAAAGAAGAATAAAATGCAGTGTTAGCAATGGTTATAGCAATTTTTACAAAAAATATTAAAAAAATTTAAAAAAGTGCTTGACAATTATATCAAAAACCTGTATAATAAATTTCGTCGAAAGGACATGGTCGCTTAGCTCAGCTGGGAGAGCATCTGCCTTACAAGCAGGGGGTCATAGGTTCGAGCCCTATAGCGACCACCATTTCTTTACGGCCCGGTAGTTCAGTTGGTTAGAACGCTAGCCTGTCACGCTAGAGGTCGACGGTTCGAGCCCGTTCCGGGTCGCCATTTTTTTATATATGGCTTCATAGCTCAGTTGGTAGAGCAGAGGAC
>CALXUW010000028.1 GCA_944391795.1 uncultured Clostridia bacterium | reverse complement strand
CAAAATAGAAGTTTAAAGAGAATAAGGAAAAGTATTTCAAGGAATGTAGAAAAAGAGACAGTTGAAATATTCAAAATACTACGTAATTTTGATACATCAACCATCTCTAAATCAAGATAAATCAATGAATATGGGCATTAGAAAAAATTTTTCATGTCTTTATCCTGTAAAATGCAAAATAACACTTGTGTTTCTAGATAAACAAGTGCTACTTCTAATAATATTATGCATTTTCTGTTGCTTCTTTTTTAGCTATTACTTCTTTTCCATCATAATATCCACAATTTTTACATACTCTATGTGGCATTATTGGTTCATGACAACGTGGGCATGTAGAAAATGTTGGGTTTTCTTTTTTCCATGTTGATCTTTTTGAATGTGTTCTAGCTTTTGACCATCTTCTTTTTGGTTGTGCCATTTTTATCCCTCCTTGTTATAAAGATATATGTTTATATCTATTTCGTATTTCCAATTTTTATCACTATATGATTATACAGGTATTTTTTAGTTTTGTCAATAGCAATGTAAGAGTATTTTTTCATATTTAAACCATCGTAAATTTACAAAGTAAATTTACGATAATATCGTCTAAAATTCTAAATTTAAAAAAATTCTAGCAATTTAAAACTTTTTATGCTATAATTCTCTTATAAAATATACAAAAAGGAATGAAAAATATGGAAAAAATATCTGTAATAGTTTCATGTTATAATGAAGAACAAACAATAGCACTATTTTACAAAGAAATAGAAAGAGTTAGAAATGAAGATTTCAAAAATATAAATATTGATTTTGAATACATTTTTGTAAATGACGGCTCAAAAGATAAAACATTAGAAATACTAAAATCTCTAGCAAAAAAAGATTCTAGAGTAAAATTTATATCTTTTTCAAGAAACTTTGGAAAAGAAGCAGCTATGTTAGCAGGTTTAGAATATGCTAGTGGAGATTACATTACACTTATGGACGCTGATTTACAAGACCCTCCTTTTTTATTAAAAACAATGTTTGATAATTTAAAAAATGAAAACTATGATTGTATTGCAACAAGGCGTGTAACTAGAAAAGGAGAACCACCTATTAGAAGTTTTTTAGCAAGAGTCTTTTATAAGCTTATAAATAAAATATCAGATATACAAATGGTTGATGGAGCAAGAGATTATAGGTTAATGACAAAACAAGTAAAAGATGCAATTATTAACTTAAAAGAATATAACAGATATTCAAAAGGATTATTTAGTTTTGTCGGATTTAATACCAAATGGATTGAATATGAAAATGTTCAAAGAGTAGCAGGAGAAACTAAATGGTCTTTCTGGAAATTATTTAGATATGCTTTAGAAGGAATTACAGCTTTTTCTACTTTTCCTTTGGTGCTTTCTTCTATCATAGGAATTGTATTTTGCATTGTATCATTTTTATTAATTATTTTTATTATAGTAAGAACAACAATATATGGAGATCCTACTAATGGTTGGCCTTCTTTAGTATGTATTATTTTCTTTGTTAGTGGAATACAATTGTTCTCTTTAGGAATTATTGGACAATATCTATCAAAAACATACTTAGAGGTTAAAAATAGGCCTATATATATAATAAAAGAAACTGAAAAAGATTTAAAATAAATGTATAATCTAAAAAAATTAGAAATTAAATTAATGTTTTGTTTTATATAAAATTATCTTATGCAATTTTTAAATAAAATTCAAAGATAAACTAAAAAACTACTAAAAAAGCAATTTTTAAATTATATATTTCAAGTAAATACATTTTAATTAAAAATTGCTTTTTTTTAGTAGTTTTATTATTTTTTTAATCTTTATTTTTCAAGTAAGTAAAAATTAAATGTATAGTTTTGATATTTCGTATTAAATATTGTTGGTCCTTCTAATGTGGTTATACCTTCTTTATTAAATGAATTATAAAAACTTGAATCACCAGAATCTACTAGCCAAATTCTGCCTTCATAATTGTTTAATACTTCTTGATAATTAGTTATTGTTTCCATACCTGGAGCATATGCTTTATATGCTTCTTCTACGTCCCAGTTTGCTTCATTATAAAAATATTGCTTGTTTTCTGGGAAAAATGCTGATATTACTCCTCCATTTATAATATCTCTATATATGAAAATATCATCTGGCCTTACATTTTCTTTTAAATATTCAATTTGTTTCATATTACTTTCATCATAGTTAATTTTCATATTTTGAATATTATCTACTAAAGCAAGTATAAATATTATTGCACAAATTATTATTGTTACTATATTTTTCTTTTCTTTTGTCATAAAAAACGCAAAAACAAATATATATAGTCCTGTTATTGTTAATAAATATCTTGATAGTAATATTGGACTTTTTAATGATGCAATTAATACTATTAATATTACTAATGCATAAATAATAATTGAAAATATAGCTGGTTTTATATCTTGTTTTTCTTTTTTTGCTTTGTAAATTCTATACCCTATATATATGTACATTAATATTGCTATAACTAGAGGTAATATAGTATCTACATTAAATCCTACAGATGAAATTAATTGTCTTCTAAATTGAAAACTTGGTACTTCAATTAGTGTATTTAATCCTAATGTAATCCAAAATCCTCCGCCTACATGCATTAATTGATTTATTAAGTATATTAGCCAAGGTATATATAATAATATTTGAATTGCAGCTACAATTAAAAATTTATTTAATAACTTTTTATTTTCTTTTCTCTGTTTTATCAAATATATTAATAATAATAAATTAATTATTCCTACAGCAAGTAATGAATAGTAATGGGTATAACAAGAAAATATGCTAAATATTCCAAAGATAACTAAATTTTTTATGCAAGTTTTATTACTGCTTCCCTTATTATCGCTTTCATTTGTATTATTTACTTTATTTTCTTTATTATTATTTGAACTTTTATATATTCTATATGCATATATTGCAGTTATTGTAACAAATAAGCAGGCCCATGAGTACATTCTTATTTCTTGGCTATATATACACATTGCAGGCAAGAAAAATGTTAAAAACGAAAATAATATTCCTGTTTTCTCTCCAAAGTCTTTTCTTATATGGGTAAAACCTAAAATTCCTAAAATAACAACTGCTAAAACTGAAAATCCTCTAAATACCATTATATTATTTCCAAATATTAGCCATAAAATATGTAACATCCAATAATATAGCGGTGGGTGTACATCATTTCCTGTTATATTCCAAATATCAAAAAAACTATGTTTTGCTATCGCCACCGAATAACTTTCGTCAAACCATATGTTTTGATGAAACATTGAAAGTAAAATAAAAATTGTACCAATAACTATTATTAATATGTGTATATATTTATTCTTTATTTTCATATGTAAATTTCCCTTCTAAAAATTAAAATATCTTTTAAAAAAATTTAATTTATTTCATCTTTTCTTTAATTCTAACTAGAGTATTTAATGCATCAATTGGAGTTAATTCATTTAAATTTATCTTGTCTACTTCTTGAGCTATTTGTGCTAATTTGTAGTTATATAAATCAAATTGACCTTCTACTTGTTTTTTGTCTTGTTTTTCTTGTTTTTTACCTGTTAGAATATTTTTTCTTTCTAGACTTTTTAAAATTTCATTTGCTTTTTGTGTTACTGCTTTAGGTACACCTGCAAGTCTTGCTACATGTATTCCATAGCTTTCGTCGGTTCCACCTCTTACTATTTTTCTTAAAAATATTATGTCTTCTCCTTTTTCTTTTACTGCTATAGAATAATTTTTTATACCTTCTAACTTATTTTCTAATTCAGTCAATTCGTGATAATGTGTCGCAAATAAAGTTTTAGCTCCACATTTTTCTTTACTTGCAATATATTCTGCAACTGCCCAAGCAATTGATAATCCGTCATATGTAGAAGTTCCTCTTCCTATTTCATCTAATATTACTAAGCTATTTTTTGTTGCTTCTTTTAAAATAGTTGCTACTTCCATCATCTCTACCATAAATGTACTTTGTCCCATACTTAAATCATCTGAAGCCCCAACTCTAGTAAATATTTTGTCTACCACTCCTATTTTAGCACTTGTTGCTGGAACAAAACTTCCTACTTGTGCCATTAAAGTAATTAATGCTACTTGTCTCATATATGTAGATTTACCTGCCATATTAGGTCCTGTAATTATTGCTAACCTATTTTCATCTTCATCTAAATAGGTATCATTTTCAACAAAGCTACCAGCTCCTAACATTTTTTCTATTACTGGATGTCTTCCATTTTTTATATCTATTACTCCTTCAGAATTTACTTCTGGCATACAGTAGTTCATATCTTCTGCAACTTCCGCAAATGATGTTAAAACATCTAAGCAAGATACTACTTCACTTGTTTTTTGAAGCCTTTTGATATTTCTTGATATTTCTTCTCTTATTTTAGTAAAAGCATTATATTCTAAATTAACAACTTTTTCTTCTGCACCTAATATTTGGTTTTCTAGATTTTTTAGTTCTTCTGTTATATATCTTTCTGCATTTGTTAAAGTTTGTTTTCTTATATATCTATCAGGAACTTGTGCTAAATTAGATTTTGTAACTTCAATAAAATATCCAAATACTTTGTTAAATCCTACTTTTAAGTTTTTTATCCCAGTTTTTTCTTTTTCGTCATTTTCTAACTGTATAAGCCAATTTTTTCCTTCTGTTTGTGCTGTTTTTAGTTTGTCAATTTCTTCATCATATCCTAATTTTATTATTCCCCCATCTTTTACACTCATTGGTGGATCATCTACAATTGATTCTTCTATTAATTCATATATATCTTGTAATTCATCTAAATTATCTTTTAATTCTACTAGTAAGTCTGTTTTACAGTTTTCTAATGTGTTTTTTACTTCTGGTAGTTTAAATAATGAATTTTTTAGAGTTATCATATCTCTTGCATTAGCATTTCCATATGCCATTTTTCCAGCTAAACGTTCTATATCATATACTTTTTTTAAGCTTTCTATTATGTCTCCTCTTAGCATTATATTATCTTTTAATTCTTTAACTGCGTCTAACCTTTTATTAATTTCTTTTGTATCTAATAATGGATCATTTAGCCATCTTCTTAGCAATCTTCCTCCCATTGAAGTTGATGTTTTATCTAGTACCCATAAAAGAGTTCCTTTTTTTGATTTGTCTCTCATTTTTTCGGTTATCTCTAAATTTCTTCTTGCATTAATGTCTAAAAGCATGTATCTTGAAAGTTTATATATAGTTATTTTATTTATATGGTCTAAACTTGTTTTTTGAGTTTGCTCTATATATTCCATTAAAGCATTTATAGAGGCAATTGCTAATTCATATTCTTGTAAATCTTCAATTTTTCTGCCACTTGTATCTAATATATTAAATCTTAAATTCAAATTATTTAATTCTTTTGTAAAAAACTTATCTTCAAAATTTGTAATATAAATATTTTCAAATCTTTCTTTTATTTTACTTAGTTCATCTAAACTCTCTTGCATCATAGAGTTTATAACTAATTCAGAAGGTGTATATCTTGCGATTTCGTCTAGTAGCATTGGAAAATTGTTATTATCTTTGATTTGTGCTGAATAAAACTCTCCTGTTGATATGTCACAAACACTAATTCCAAAATATATACCTGATTTAAATATAGACATTATATAATTGTTTTTTCTTTCTTCTAGCATATTACTCTCTACAATAGTTCCTGGAGTAACTACTCTTATAACCCCTCTTTTTACAATTCCTTTTGCCGTTTTAGGGTCTTCTAACTGTTCACAAATTGCAACTTTATATCCTTTGTTTACTAGTTTTGAAATATACATTTCTGCTGAATGGTGTGGTACTCCAGCCATTGGTGCTCTTTCTTCTTGTCCACAATCTTTTCCTGTTAAAGTTATTTCTAATTCTTTTGCAACTAATATTGCATCATCAAAAAACATTTCATAAAAATCACCTAAACGATAAAAAAGTATACAATCTTTGTATTGCTCTTTTGTTTCAAGATATCTTTGCATCATAGGTGAAAATTCTGCCATAGTATTTTATCACTCCTTTAAATTCTCTTTTTATTAGCATTTTTTAGTCTTAAAACTCTTTTTTATATTATAAAATTTCTCCTTTTAAATACCACATATGTTCTGAAACTATTTTTAAATCTATACTGTTTCCAATTAGCTCTTTTTGGCCTTCGAATATTACTACTTTATTACTATTTGTTCTTCCTGAAAGCATATTAGGGTTGTTTTTGCTTGTTCCTTCTACTAGTATTTTTTGAATAGTTCCTATATATTTTTTATTATTTTCTTCTATTTGACTTTCTACTAAGGCTTTTAGTTTATCAAATCTTTCATGTTTTATTTCTTCTGGAATTTGGTTTTGCATTTTGTCAGCTAAAGTTCCTTTTCGTCTTGAGTATATAAACATATATACTTGTTCAAATTTTACTTTTTTTACTACATCTAGAGTATCTTCAAAATCTTCTTTAGTTTCTCCTGGAAAACCTACTATAATATCTGTAGATAAACTTAAATTTGGTATTCTAGATTTCATTTTATCTACTAATTCTAAATATTGTTCTTTTGTATATTTTCTGTTCATTTCTTTTAAAACTTTTGTACTTCCAGATTGCAAAGGTAAATGAATTAATTTACATATTTTTTCTGAATTTGCAATCCCATCTATTACATCATCTGTAAAATCTTTTGGATGTGGTGAAACAAATCTTATTCTTTCTACACCATGAATTTTATTTACAGCTTCTAATAATTTTGCAAAAGAATCTATTCCTTCATATTTTTCATATGGGATATTTTTTTCATTTTCAACTCTTAAATAAGAATTTACATTTTGACCAAGTAATGTTATTTCTTTATAACCTTGGTTTGCAAGTTCTTTTATTTCTTCTAATATATCTTTTGGGTTTCTACTTCTTTCTCTTCCACGTACATATGGTACTATACAATAACTACAAAAATTATTACATCCATTCATTATTGTAACTGATGCTTTTATTTTATCTTCTCTTTTTATTGGTAATCCTTCATATATTTTTCCGTCTATATCTAAAACATCTTCTATTTTTCTTTTTTCTTGAATTGATTTATATAAATCTTCTGGAAATTTATGAAGAGTATGTGTACCAAAAATTATATCTACAAAAGGATAGCTTTCTTTTATTTTATCAGTTATATGTTTTTTTTTTTTTTTACAACCACCAATTGCAATAAGCAGTCCTTTTTGTTCTTTTTGTCTTTTTAATTCTCCTAGTTTTCCAAATAGCTTGTCTTCAGCATTTTCTCTTACACAACATGTATTAAAAATTGTTAAATCTGCATTTTGTTGTTCATTAGTTTTGGTATATCCCATTTCTTCTACCATACCACATATTTTTTCAGAATCATTTTCATTTAGTTGACATCCCATAGTAATAATGGTATATTTTAAATTTTTATTTGAGTTTATTTTTTTTACTTTTTCTATGAATTCTTCTTGTTCTTTTATTTCATTTTTTGTTTCCACTTGTATAACCTCCACTTTTACTTCAAGTATTTTATTACATTTTGTCTAATTTTGCAATGCAATTTAGAGGGAAAATTTTACTTTGAGGGAGCTTTTACCTATATTTTGGCTTTCTGCCTATTTTGGGAGTGGTGGTATATGTTGTGATTTTTTTTTATTAAATGGCGAAACTCCATAATTAAGAGACTCTATACGAAAAATTGGAACCTTTTTCTTCGACAAAATTTTATTTTTAATAAAATTTTGCGGAACATTATTCCAATTATTTCGTAAAGAGTCTCTAAATTATTACGTTTCACACATTTAATAAAAAAAAATCACAACATATACCACCACTCCCAAAATAGGCAGAAAGCCAAAATATAGGTAAAAGCTCCCTTAAAGTAAAATCCCAAATAAAAAAGAGTAGTTTTAAAATAAAATACTACTCATATTTTTTATGCAAGTCCATATTTTTTCTTGAATTTTTCTGCTCTTCCTCCAACTGTTTCTTGTCTTATATTTCCTGTAAAGTATGGATGACATTTAGAGCAAACATCTACTTTTAAATCTTTTTTTGTTGATCCAACTTCTAACACATTACCACAAGCACATGTTATTGTAGTTTGGTTATAATTAGGATGTATTCCTTCTTTCATTAATGTTCACCTCTTTCTTGAAATCAAAATAATATGACTGTTTTTTATAATAACATATTTTTATGTTTTTTTCAAGTGTTATTTATATATTTTATTTAAGTTTGGTCACTTGGGTTCTCTTTTTGTTCTTGTTCATACATGTACTGAGCTGAATATAACATTTCTTTATTTAATGATAATTTATTTACTAATTTGCCCATTACATTAAATACACAAGCTATTATTAAAATTAACAATGCAATTTTTTTCCAATATTTTGCAAGCATAATAAATCTCCTTTTTTTATTATTACATATTAATTATACTTTTATTTTGTCTAATTGTCAATTATTTAGTGCTATAAAATATACTATATGTTCTAAAAAATAAAGTAACTATAAATATAAAATTGGTCTAAATGCTACACTCTGACTACCACCAGTAAAATGAAAACGATCTCCTGCATATATATTTTGTTGAGAACGTGCTCCTCCTCTTATTGCAGAATATGTTGCTGAATGTACTTCTGTTGTCCATTCTTGATTGTTTGATGCCATATCAAATATATTGCATATCTTATCTTGCTGTGATGCACTTAAATTATTTGTTCCTGTTTCTGCTATAGCTCCTGTATTTTTACTTGGTTGTAATGAATATTTTTTATTATCGCCAAATGTTCGTGCAAATACTATAGCTGTATCCCATGCATAACTGTTCATTAAATCACTATTAAAACTTGAACTATTATACATTTCTTTACATAAATTAGAAGCATCCTTTTGACTTACATACATGTATATATATTCTGATGGTCTAAGACTTATTTGAGTTAATTCTTGTCTAGCCATCCATCTTAGTTCTGTAGTTCTTGCTTCGTATCTTCCTATATAATAACCTTTTTTAGCTTTATTTTTAAAATCAGTTAAATCCTTTGCCACTGCATTTTCTGCATTAATAGTTTCTTCTAATTCTCTATAATTATTATCTATTATATTTTCACCTTGTTTTATTGGATCTCCTGTTGTTTGATCAAATGTATACCTGTTTAATTCGATTTGCTCAGATTCCCCTTCACTTGTATACACAGTTCCTACCGGTATCCATACAAATTGACTTCCTTTTGTTTTTTCATTTTTTACATCTTCTATTACTATTCCTCCTGTAACATCTAATGCTGAATCATCTGCTATTTTAAATCCTTCTGGTATTTTTATTTCGTTTCCATATGTATCTTGAATAGTTGTAGTGCTTTCAAATACTTTATTTTTGTCCAATGCTCCTTTTACAGTTTCTACTAGGTACTTATCTAACTTTCCTTGTATTTCATATTGTGGATTTTTGGTTGTAATTGTTCCGGTTGATTTATCTACATCTGATTCATTTTCGATTATGTCTTGTCTTAATAGTTCATTTATAATATCACCAATTTTAGGTACATTTTTTTCTTGTTCAACTTTTAGAATCGCAACCTCTATTTGTTCTTCTATACCTTTTCTTTCTACATCTTCTTTAGATTCTTTACTTTCTTTTATAATTCCTTTGTCACTCGTTATTGCTGTTATTGAAATTCCTGCAATTATTGTTAAAATTATAATCGTTACAACAAGAGCAATTAATGTAATACCTTTTTCTTTTATTTTTGTTTTCATAAAAAAATCCTCCTTCTTTTGTTTATATAGGAATTATACTTAAAATTTATTTTTTTTTCAATAGTTTTAAACATAATTTTTTTTTTTTAGGTTACACTAAAAAAAGCAATTTAGTTTTGAATTAATTTAACTTTCATGACTATTTGGTACCTTTAAATAAAAAGAGAAAGGGAAGGTATTTATTATGAATAAAAAAAATTGGATAATAGCTATACTTATTGTTTTTCTTTTGGTTGTAGGAGGATTGTATTTTTATTTTTCAAATAATTCTAATGATAAAGTGTCTAAAAATAATAAAGAAAATTCGTATGAAGCTAATAAAACTGCAAGTAACTCTTCTAATGATACTAATAAAGAAAACATAAATAATGATACTTCTAAAAATTCTTCTAATGACACTGATATTAATACTGCTAACAATACTGCTATTAATAGTAACTCTAGTAATGAAGAAAAACCTCAGCCTCCTAAAGCTGTTGAAGAACAAATTGCAACATTTTCAACAAAAATATATACTAAAGATGAGGCAAGACAAAATAATATTTCAATTACTTGTAAATCTTTAAACAATACAATTGTAAAAAATGGTGAAACCTTTTCATTTTGTGGAAAAATAGGACCTGCAACTACTGCTAAGGGTTATCAAAAAGCTGATATATTTGATAGAAATGGAAATAAGAAAAAAGGATTAGGTGGGCGGAAATTGCCAAATAAGTACTACTCTTTACAATGCTGTATTGGCTGTCCCAACACTAGTAGTAACAGAAAGACATGCTCACAGTAATAATGTTCCTTATATTCAAAAAGGTAAAGATGCAGCTGTTGCGTATGGTAGTTATGATCTAAAATTCAGAAATGATTCTGGAGCTGATGTTAAAATTTTAGCTTCAAATACAAATGATTCTGTTACAATTACTTTAAACTCTGTTAAATATCAATAATTACTTTTTTAATATATTTAAAATACCTAAAATGTAAATTTCAAACTTTTTATCAAAAATTTTAAGAATTTACTTACTTTTTTAATACTCATATTTTTGCTTTTCAAAAAATATTATTTATTGGTGATATTTTGAGAAAAGCAAAAATTTTTTTAATTAATGGTGTCATATTAACTTCTACTGCTCTTTTATTACGCGGTATTGGTTTAATTTTTAATATATATGTTGCAAATAAAGTAGGATCCCAAACTATTGGTATTTTTAGTTTAATTATGTCTGTTTATACTTTTGCTATAACAGTTGCAACTTCTGGAATTAGTGTTGCTTGTACATATATTGTATCAGAAGAATTTGCTAAAAAAAATTATTTCAATGGTATAAAAGCAGTTAAAACTTGCACGCTTTTTGCAGTACTCTTAGGACTTGTTTCTTGCTTTATTATTTGTTTATTTTCTCCTATTATAACAACTTATTGGTTAAAAGGTGCAGTTTCAAATAAGCCTCTTTATGTAATTGGTATTGGTTTACCTTTAATTGCTGTATCTTCTGTTTTAGGTGGGTATTTTTCTTCTGTTGGTAAGTCTTATAAAAGTGCTATATCCCAAGTTTTAGAAGTAAGCGTAAAAATTATTATTACTATTTTCTTACTTCAAATTAATATTTCCAAAGGAATTGAAGAAATTTGTTTTTCTTTAATTTTAGCAGATGTAATTGCTGAATTTTTTTCTTTTTCATTAAATGTTATATTTTATATTATTGATAAAAGAAAATATTGTAATAAAAGGAACTTACCTATTCAAATGAAAAGAAAAATTTTTAAAATCTCATTTCCTATTGCTGTAACTTCTTATATGAAATCTGGGCTTTCTTCTTTAAAACAATTTTTAATACCTCTTAGATTAGAAGCTTCTGGAATTGCATACTCTATGGCAGTTTCTAGTTATGGGTTAATTAATGGTATGGTAATGCCTGTTTTAATGTTTGCAAATGTTTTTATAAGCTCTTTTAGTTCTTTGCTTATACCTGAATTTTCAAGATTGCTTGCTAAAAATTACAATAATAGAATGAAAACTGTATCTGATACAATTTTTAAACTTACATTTGTTTTTTCTATTCTTGTAAGTAGTATTTTTTTATTTTTTGCAAATGACTTAAGCCTTGCTATATATCAAAATCTTGAAGTAGCTAAATGGATTAGAATTCTTTCTCCACTAGTGTTTTTTATGTATGTTGACAGTATTATAGATGGCATTTTAAAAGGAATTAATGAACAAGTTGGAGTTATGGTATGTAATATATTAGATTTAATAATTACTATAACTTTAATTTATTTTATAGTTCCAATATTAGGAATGAAAGGATATATAATAACAATTTGTGTTAGTGAAATTTTCAATTTTATAGTAAGTACCATACAATTAAAAGGAAGAATTAAATTTTCTATTAATATATTAGATTATGTTTTAAAACCTATTATAGCTTCTTTAATAGCATTTTCAGGCAGTAGCATTTTTAATTTTAACTTTTTTAATAATACAATAAATATAATATTTAAAATATGTATATTTGTTTTAATATACTTTTTAGCACTCTTTCTTTCTCGGACTAAGAAAAAAAGAACTACACATTTAATTGTTATAATTTTAGGGGAGGTTACTTCCAATTACCAACTGGGGATAATACTTATATAAAATTTATGTAATGACGAGTGCGATTGGAGTAAATAATAGCCCTTCTTAATATATGATAAATGAAGAAGCGCGAAGAAATGTAGCGAGAGGCTCGTTTATTATATATTTAGAAGGGCTTTATTTGCGTATTGAGCCGAGGAATGGAATAAATTTTATATAAGTATTATCCCCAGTTGGTAATTGGAAGTAACCTCCCCTAAAATTATAACAATTAATTTATTTTAAGTTCTTTTTTTATTATTAACACATATATTTTTAATAAAAACGGAGGGATCATATATGTATTCTTTTAAAAAACTTTTTTCCTTTATTACAATTTTTATATTGCTAGTTTCACTTTCACTGCCTTGCTTTGGAGAAGATAGCATCTATGTTTGGTCACCAACAAATACTCTACTAACTACAAATGCTAACAATGTTACTACTAATGAAAACTCACTTAATTTAGAATCTCAATCTGCAATTTTAATTGAACAAACTACAGGCCAAATACTTTATTCTCATAATATTCATGAACAATTAAGACCTGCTTCTGTAACTAAGGTCATGAGTATTCTATTAATAATGGAAGCTTTAGATAGTAATAAAATATCATTAACAGATACTGTACCATGTAGTGAACATGCAAGTTCCATGGGTGGTTCACAAATTTGGTTAGACCCCAAAGAAACTTTAACAGTTGATGAAATGTTAAAAGCCATTTGTGTTGCTTCTGCAAATGATTGTGTTGTTGCAATGGCAGAATTTCTAGCAGGATCTGAAGATGCTTTTGTTCAAATGATGAATGACAAAGCAAAATCTTTAGGAATGAATGATACATGTTTTAAAAATTGCCATGGACTAGATGAAGATGGCCATGTTACTTCTAGTTATGATATAGCTCTTATGTCAAGAGAACTGCTAAATAAACATCCTGGAGTAACAAAATATACAACTATTTGGATGGATTCATTAAGAGATCGGTAAATCTCAGCTTGCAAATACAAACAAACTAATTAAAAATTATAAAGGTGCTACTGGCTTAAAAACTGGCTCTACTGGTTTGGCTTTATATAATTTATCTGCTAGTGCTACAAGAGATAATTTGTCACTTATTGCAGTTATTATGAAGGCTCCATCAACAAAAGTACGTTTTGCTGAAGCTCAAAAATTACTTGACTATGGTTTTAATTCATTTTCATTTAAAACATTTGGAAATAAGGGTGATGTTGTAAAAAATATAAGTGTAAATAAGGGTGTTAGCTCAAATGTTGATATAGTTTTTGAAAATAATGCTAGCTGCTTAATTAAAAAAGGTGATGATAAAAATATAGAACAAAATTTAGAGTTAGATGATAGTGTTTTTGCACCTATAAAAGAAGGTCAAAAAATTGGTAAAATAACTTATTCTTTAAATGGTGAGGAAATTTCTAGTGTAAATTTAGTTGCTAAAAATAGTGTAGATAAAATTAATTTTTTTAGTATGTCTAAAGAAATTATTTATAATTGGATAAATTTATTAAGGTAAAAAGTAAATTTTTGAAACATTTTCATTTTATTTTAAGAAAATTTATTTCTTAACTTTACACAAATTATTTTATATACTATTTTTTTAAAGAAATATTTTGTAAGAAGCTGTAATGTAAAATTTTGCCGCTTCTTACAAAATTATTCTATTGTATCTTATAAATAAGTTAACCTAAAATAGAGTTGTTTCTTATATTCATTCTACTTATTCGTCTTCCATTGTCTCATCATATTCAAATTCATACATATCTTCTTCTGGCTCTATAATTTTTGTCATTTCTTCTTGCGTTTTTTTAGTTTGTCTTTCTATTTTTTGTTCTTTATGTTCTGTTCTTTTTTCACCTTTTTCTTGTTTTTTTATTTCTTCTTTTTGTCTATCTTGCATTTGTCTTAATATTTTTTGTGTTTCTTCTTTTTTATTTTGAATACAACGATTCATCATACTATTAGTTTTTTCTATTAAATCTGGCATGTAGTCTAATAACTTGTCTATTGAAGAGGTATGATTTACTGGCATTAGTTTTACATTATTAGGTTGTATTACTAAAAAAGCAATTGGGTTTATTGTAACTCCTGCCCCACTTCCTCCTCCAAATGGTAGTCTGTATTGTATTTCTTCTTCTTTATCTTTTTTTGTGTATTCATCTATTGTTTCTCCTTTAAATTCACTTCCTCCTGCAGCAAAACCAAATGAGACTTTAGATATTGGTATAATTACAATATTGTTTGATGTCTCTATTGGCTCACCTATTATTGTATTTACATCAACCATATCTTTTATGCTATTCATAGCTGTAATCATAAGCCCTTCTATTGGATGTTCGCTCATATTTTTTCACTCCTTCTTTCTCTTTTTTATTTAAAATATATATCATATTTATAATATGAATCAATTTCATTTCAAATATACCATCAAAAGCTATATTTATTAAATTTTGGTTTATATATTTAGGTTCTATTATAAATTTAGGATAATAGTTTTTTGTATTTTGCATATTTTTTTGCAATATTATTGCAATAATAGTACTAACTATCGGAACTAATAAAGCAGTTAAGCTTGGGCTTTTAGTTCCTAATTCTATTTTTAAATCAAATTTTTTTATTGAAATATTTGACTTTTTAATTAATTCTAACATCTTTTTGTCAAATTTTTTATCCTCAATTACTTTTAAATCTGCATTTTTCATCTTTTCATTAAGTTTTAATTTTTGTATTTTTTGTTTTGTTATACCTATACTTATAATTGGAATTTTACGTAATATACATATCTTAATATTTATATTAAAGTCTTTATTTGTATGTCTTGATGATAATGATGTAAATTTAAAATTTTCTATTTTTATTCTGATTTTTGAAAATATTAATAATGTAAAAATAATTGCTAAAACTAAAAGAAAAACCAATATTTTCGCCTCCTTTTTAGAGGATTTAATATTAGTTTTTCCAATTTTTTCTTTTTTAAACATAAATTTTAAAGCTAACTAACTAATTTTTTTGGCTTTTTCGACAACTATATCTCCAAAAAGCTCTTCTTGGTTTGTCTTTACTTTATTTCTTCTAGATAATTCTAATAATCCTGAAAATGCTGTTACAACTTCTTGTTTATTTTGTTTTTTTACTGAAAACATTCTATTGAATACAAACCTTTTTTGTTTTATTAATACTTTAAACATTTCTTTTACTTTGCTAGCTACTGTGTAATGTTCTACTATTGCTATTTTTTCTATATTTTTTGCATTCTTATTTAATTTTGCAGCATTTTTTTCTACTAATTCTTTATAAATTTTAGGTATTAACTCTTTAGAGTATGTTTTTTCTAGTTTTTGTTTTGGTAATACTATCGCTTCTGGGGTTTTGAAATATCTTTTTGAAAATTCTATGTAGTTTTGTTTTAATACTTTACTTATTTCTTTGAATTTCTTGTATTCTATAATTCTTCTTATTAGTTCTTCTTGGGTTATTTCCTCTTCTTCAGTTTCTTGTTTTGGGAGTAGATTTTTGGATTTTATATAAAGCAAGGTAGATGCCATTATAAGAAATTCACTTGCAATTTCTAAGTTTAATTTCTCTTGTTCTTTTAAATATTCTATGTATTGATCTGTAATTTTGCTTAAATTTATATCATAAATGTTCATTTTATTTTTATCTATTAAATGACATAACAAATCAAGTGGTCCTTCGAAATTATCTATTTTTATGGCATATTTTTTGGTTTCTAAATTTAATATAGACATTTATTTCTCCTTCTTTTGCTTTTTTTATATTTTTATTTTGTAAGTAAAGCTTTTAATTATAAGATATTTTAAAATAAATTATCATTTAGAATTATATTATCACTTTTATAACCTTTTTTCAATAAATATTGTTTTATTTCATCTAATTCCATTGTATTTTGCTTTTTATTTATTATGTTGGTTGCTGATCTTTTTTCGTATTCTTCTAGTTCGTCTTTATTTTCATATATATAATCTTCTATTATCTTTTTGCTTATTCCTTTTGCTAATAATTTATATTTTATTTCTTTTATTGATAAATTTTTAAGTATCATGAAATTATTTACTGTTTTTTCTATAAATTCTTTATCATTTATGTATTTTGCTTCTTTTAAATAATCTATAATATCTTCTAATAAATTATCTTCCATTGTTCCTGCAAATTTTGTTCTTATTTCATTTTCGGTTCTTTTTTTGTATAATATGTATTTTAATATTTTGGTTTTTTGTTTATCAAATTCTTCTAGTTCGTACATCTCTTTTCCTCCTTTAAAATAATTTTATGTAGAGAAAAATTTAATCTTTTTAAAACAAGCTTTTCTTTTATTTTTACTTAAGAAAAGCTTGTTTTTATATAATTTTAATCTTCTAAATCTTCTTGTTCTTCGTCTTCGTTCATTTCTTCTCCTAAACTTTGTTCAAAGGCTTTTGCAAAATTGTCTCTTACCTTTTTTTCTACTTCTGATAAGATGTCTGGGTTTTCTTTTAGGTATTTTTTTACGTTTTCTCTTCCTTGGCCTATTCTTTCTCCATTGTAGCTAAACCATGAGCCAGCTTTTTCGATAATGTCTAAATTTACTGCCATATCCAAAATATTTCCTTCTTTTGATATTCCTTGTCCATATACTACATCAAATTCTGCTTCTCTAAATGGTGGTGCTACTTTGTTTTTTATGACTTTTACTCTTACTCTGTTTCCTTTTACTTCTCCATCTTGTTTTATGTTTTCTATTTTTCTTATATCCATTCTAACTGATGCATAAAATTTTAGGGCTCTTCCTCCTGTGGTTGTTTCTGGGTTTCCAAACATTACTCCTATTTTTTCTCTTAATTGGTTTATAAATATTAGTACAGTTTTTGATTTGTTTATTGCTCCTGCAAGTTTTCTTAATGCTTGTGACATTAATCTTGCTTGCAATCCCATGTGTGAGTCTCCCATGTCTCCATCTATTTCTGCTTTTGGAACTAGGGCTGCTACAGAGTCAACTACTATTACATCTAGTGCTCCACTTCTTACTAGACTTTCTGTAATTTCTAGTGCTTGTTCTCCTGTATCTGGTTGAGATACTATTAAATTATCTATATCTACTCCTAATTTTTTTGCATATACTGGGTCTAGGGCATGTTCTGCATCAATAAATGCTGCTTCTCCTCCTTGTTTTTGTGCTTCTGCTATGATGTGAAGTGCAAGTGTTGTTTTTCCTGATGATTCTGGACCAAATACTTCTATTATTCTACCTCTTGGTACTCCTCCTATTCCTAATGCTATATCTAGGCTTAATGCTCCTGTTGGTATTGCTTCTATTTCCATTGCTTTGAATTCTCCGAAGTTTCATAACAGAGCCTTTACCAAATTGTTTTTCTATTTGGCTCATTGCCATTTCTAGTGCTTTTTTCTTTTCTGTATTTTCTCCCATAAATTTTCCTCCTTAAATATTTGAACTTTTGTTTGACAAAATTATTATATACCAAATATTTGTTTTGTCAATAGTTTTTTTGTTTTTATTTTATTTATACCAACCTTCTATTCCATAGTAAAGGTAAAACCAATTTGGAGTAATATCTCCAACTAGTTCTGCGCTATATGCTACATAGTATTTATTGTTATATAAACTTATATATGGAACATCAGATTTATATATTTCTTCTAATCTTTTATATCTTTCTTTTAGTATATTTTCATCTGTTGTGTTTTTTACTTCGGTAAGTATGCTCGTTACTTCTTCATTTGAGTAGTTTGCTAAATTTCCTTCTCCAAAAAATGTTTCTAAATTTGGGCTTGGAGATAATGTTAGGGTACAAAGTGCTATATCATAATCTTTTGATGCAATTTTTCTATTATATTCGTCATCTTGTGCTTGTACTATGTTAATTCTTATTCCTTGACTTTCTAGTTGCGTTTTAATATTTTGTGCAACTGATACTTTAGTTGAATCACTTGCTTTTACTAGTAAATTGAAGTTTTGTGTAGCCTGTGTTTTTCTATTTATTGTTTTTTGCCAATATTTGTTTCTATAGCTCCATCCATTATCTGTCAAAACTTTTTTGGCTTGTTCTGGATTGTATCCTGAGCTACTGTCTTGTCCTTGGCTTAACCAACTTCCAAAATCTAAAGGAAAACTACTTGTATAACATTTGTTATTTAATACACTAGAAATAATATTTTCTTTATCTATTGAAAATGAAATTGCTTTTCTTACTTCTTGATTTGATAATGCATTATTTGAAGCTGTGTTTATTGCTAAAAAAGTATGCTCTCTTCCTTTTAGTTCTTTTGAACCATATCCAATTGTACCAATATATTCTTGTAAATTATCATTGGTTGTAGAAATTAAATCTATATTTCCTAATTTAAAGCTATTATATAATTCACCTATTGAGGAATATAAATTTATTGTTATTTTTTCTAATGTTAGGTCTTTATCTTTATTCCACCAACTTGTGTTTTTAGTTAAAGTTATATATGATGGCTGTACTTCAGCAATTTTGTATCTTCCTGTTCCTGTTGGCGACTGGTTTTTGGATGTATTTACAAAATCTTCTCCTTCAAAATAGTTTTTTGAAAGTATTGGGAATGTTAGGTTATATTCAAAAAATGGTATTTCTTTATCTAAAGTAATTTTTAAAGTATAATCATCTACTATTTCAACTTGTGTTACATGCTCTACATTGTATGAATAGATTGAGGTTGTGTCTTTTAATCTATCTATTGTAAATCTTACATCTTCTGAAGTAAATCTTTCCCCATCTGACCATCTTACATTTTCTCTTAATTTTATTAGGTATGAATTATCATTTTGTTTTGCCCATTCTTTAGCTAAACAGCCTTCTAGTTTATAATCTGCGGTTAAAGTAATTAAAGGATCATAAATCAATTTTGAAATATCTTGTACATTTTTATTATTACTTAATATTGGGTTCATAGTATCTAGCCCGCGCAATTGCTAGTGTTATTTCTTTTACTTGCTCTTGTTTATTGTTGTTTTCATATTCTAATTCTTGTTCTTTTTCTTTTTCATTTCTTCTTATTATGAAAATTGAGACTACTAGAATTATGATAATAAATATAATAAAAACATATTTAAACCAATTTGATTTCATGTTCCACCTCTATTCTATTACCATATAATACATTAAATTTGTTAAAAATTCAAGGTCTTTTATTTATTTTTTTGTACTTTAATTCACCCTTTAATTCACAGCTAAAATATATTGCCATAATATTTTAAATCCCCCCGAAGGAAAGTTTTCTTCGAGGGGATTTAAAATATTTATTCAATTTAAATTTTTAAGTTCTTGACTCTACAATTAATTTTATACCTGTTCTGTCTTCACCTTCTACTTCTACCTCTGCAAATGCTGGTATACAAACTAGGTCCACTCCTGCTGGTGCTACAAATCCTCTTGCTATAGCAACAGCTTTTACTGCTTGATTTAATGCTCCTGCTCCAATTGCTTGCATTTCTGCTTTGTTTGATTCCTTTACTAATCCAGCTATTGCTCCTGCTACTGAATTAGGGTTTGATTTTGAAGAAATTTTTAAAACTTCCATTTTCTTTTGCCTCCTATAAATTTTATTATTTTTGTTGCAACTTTTACAATTCATATTCTATATCATTTGGAAATAATTGTAAAGTACTTTTTGGAAATTTTTAGGAAATTCCATCGCAATAAAATGTTATATTCGACAAAATCACTTAAACTTATTTATTTGTTCTATTGTTTATAGATTCTTCTTATATTTACGACATTGTTAGTTTTTTCGTCTATTTCAAAAATTACTCCATTAAAAATATTTTTTCCTGTTGCTATTTTGTATTTTTCAGGAAGTGTGGTTATGAATCTTTTTAGTGATGCTTCTATATCCATTCCTATAACTGAATTTTTAGGGCCTGTCATACCTATATCTGTTATATAAGCTGTTTTATTTGGTAAAATTTTTTCATCTGCTGTTTGAACGTGTGTATGTGTTCCATAAATAGCTGTTACTTTTCCATCTAAAAAATAACCCATTGCTATTTTTTCGGCGGTTGCTTCTGCATGGAAATCTACTATTATTATATCTACTTTATTCTTGATATTTTCAACTATTTCATTTACTACAATAAATGGGTTTTCTGATAATATGTTCATATCAACTCTACCAATTAAATTTATTACAGCTATTTTTTTATTGTTTTTTTCATAAATATTATATCCTTTACCTACCACTCCTTTTGGATAATTTGCAGGTCTTATTAATTTTGGATGATCAATAAATTTAAAAATATCTTTCTTACCCCAAGTATGGTTTCCCATTGTAAGTACATCTACATTGGCTTCTAAAATCTCTTCAAAGTTCCTACTTGTTATTCCCATCCCCTCTGCTGAATTTTCTGCGTTTACAATTACAAAATCAATTTTTTCTTTTTCTCTTATTTGATTTAATACAAACTTTAATTCCTTTATTCCAGCTGTTCCTATTAAATCTCCTACTGCTAAAATATTCAATAATACTACCCTCTTTCTTCTTAAGGGGCAGTTTGGGACGTTTCCCAATTGGACATTTTGACCAGTCTGGGACACTTCTTCATTTTGGGGGATTAGCCTAAGAACATTGGTGCTGTATGTTTAAGGTGCTGGGGGTATTAGTATAAATTTTATTAAATCACGAATGTGTAAGTGAAATAGGCGTACACCTCTTTAGCTTTAAATAAGTCAAGGAAGCGTGAATAAATGTAACAAGAGGCTCGCTTATTTAAAGGTTAAAAGGTATCGT
>CALXUW010000027.1 GCA_944391795.1 uncultured Clostridia bacterium | reverse complement strand
AAAAATTATAATATTATCCCCCAAGCACCTTTAATCATACAGTGCCAAGGGGTCTATCGAACTTTTCAAAATGGAAGAAGTGTCCTAAGACTGGTCAAAATGTCCAATTGGGAAACGTCCCAGATTGGTCACTAGTGCTACTTTAAAATTCTAGTTTTTCTTCTATCCATTTTTCTACATCTTCAATTTTAACTCTTACTTGTTCCATAGTATCTCTATCTCTTATTGTGACACATTCATCTTCTAAAGTATCAAAATCTACTGTTACACAATATGGTGTTCCTATTTCATCTTCTCTTCTATATCTTTTTCCTATACTTCCTGTTTCATCATAATCACACATAAATCTTTTAGAAAGTTTTGTATATATTTCTTCTGCTTTTTCTGATAGTTTTTTAGATAGTGGTAATACTGCTAATTTAAATGGTGCTATTGCTGGGTGTAAGTGTAAAACTATTCTTGTGTCTCCTTCTTCTATTTCTTCTTCCTCATAGCTATTACATAAAAAGGCTAGGGCTGCTCTATCACATCCTAAAGATGGTTCTATACAATATGGTAAGAATTTTTCGTTTGTTTCTTGATCTAGATATCTTAAATCTTGTTTTGAGTGTTCCATATGTTTGCTTAGGTCATAGTCTGTTCTATCTGCTATTCCCCATAATTCACCCCAACCAAAAGGAAAGGCAAATTCTATGTCTGTTGTTGCTTTACTATAAAATACAAGCTCTTCTTTGCTATGGTCTCTTAATCGTATATTTTCTTCTTTTATTCCTAAACTTATTAACCAATTTTTGCAAAAGCTTCTCCAGTATTCAAACCATTCTAGGTCTGTTCCTGGTTTGCAGAAAAACTCTAGTTCCATTTGTTCAAATTCACGTATTCTGAAGATAAAGTTTCCTGGTGTTATTTCATTTCTAAATGCTTTTCCTATTTGGGCTATTCCCATTGGTAGTTTTTTTCTTGTTGTTCTTATTACATTTTTGAAATTTACAAAAATTCCTTGTGCAGTTTCTGGCCTTAAATAGATTTCTGATTTTGCGTCTTCTGTTACTCCTTGGAATGTTTTGAACATTAAATTGAATTTTCTTATATTTGTAAAATTATGAGCTCCGCATTTTGGACAATTGATTTTGTGTTCATCCATATATTCAATCATTTTATCATCTGGCCAACCATCTACTATTTCTTCACAATTATTTTCATGCATCCATTCTTCTATCAATTTATCTGCTCTGTGTCTTGTTTTACATTCTTTACAATCTATTAATGGATCTGAAAATCCCCCTATATGTCCTGATGCTACCCAAGTTTCAGGGTTCATTAATATTGCTGCATCTAGTCCTACATTATATTTGTTTTCTTGTATGAATTTTTTTCTCCATGCTTCTTTTATGTTGTTTTTTAGTTCAACTCCTAATGGTCCATAGTCCCATGTGTTTGCTAATCCTCCATATATTTCTGAACCAGGATATATATATCCTCTATTTTTGCAAAGTGCTACTAATGTTTCTAATGATTTTAACATAAAAATTCCTCCTTCTAATTTTTTGCTTGGTTTCTTTTTTGTTTTTTTATTTGCTGTTATTACAAACAAAAAAACTTCCGAAACCTAGCTTTTTTGCTAGGGACGAAAGTTTATATTTTTTTCCGCGTTTCCACCCTATTTCTTAAAACTAAAAGTTTTAAGCACCTTCATTTTTTTATTACTCCAAAGCTCCCCATGCTTTATTTATTACTGGACTTTCACCTTTTTCCAGCTCTCTTATTAATAAATATTTTAGCATTTTTTCTTTTTCACAGTAATTATTTAGTTTCATATATTATATTATCAGCTTTTAAAAAAGTCAATAATTTTTCAAAAAAATATTGCTAAATTCTTTTTTTTGTGCTAAGATAGTAATTGCTTGATTAATTTATTTATAGGGGTATAGTGTCAATGGTAGCACATCGGTCTCCAAAACCGCCTGTGTGGGTTCGAATCCTACTACCCCTGCCATCAAAACCACCTTTTTTAGGTGGATAATTTTTATTTCTTTAATTGTTGGTTTATAGGCTTTACCCATTTTTTAAAAAACCTAAATATTTTTTATTCAAGGTGATTATTATCCAAAAAATTTTAAATTCAATTTTTTTAATTATTATATTTATGATAATATTTATTTGCGTTTTCTTTATTCCTACAATTGATTCTTCAAATTTGCCTAATGACGGTATTTTAGATTCTGAGATTATTGATTTTAATCCTAATGGATTTGTTTGGCCACTTCCTCGGCTATACTAGAATAAGTTCATATTTTGGAAAACGTGTTTCTCCAACTAGTCGGTGCTTCATCCTCTCATTCTGGAATTGATATTCCTGCTCCTCCTGGTACTAAGTTTATTGCTGTAAATGATGGCGAGATTACTTTTAGACAGTTTTTGGGAGCTGGAGGATATACAATAACACTATCTTTTGATAATTTTAGAGTTACATATTGCCATTGCGACCCTAATTTTATTGTTAATGTTGGCGATGTTGTTAAACAAGGACAGGTTATTGGTCATGTTGGGCCAAAATATGTTTATGGGGTAAAAGGAAATCAATATAAAGATTCAACTGGTAAGCCTACTAATGGTGCAACTACACGGGCCACATTTACATTTAGGAATTAGAATAGATGGAAAATATAAAAATCCTTTAGATTTCTTTTAAAGGATTCTTTTGTTATTTATATATAATTATTTTTTATTATTTTTTATTACTTTTTAGCAAATACATAATAAATTCTATTACTAAAAAACAAAAAATCCAATTGAGGAGATGTGTCCCCAATTGGACAAAATGTCCAATTGGGAAACGTCCCAAACTGGACATTACATGTCGTCGTCTTCGTCGCAATCATGACATCCTGAGCAGTTTCCATTACAATTATGGTGTTCTTCGCCTTCTTCGGTATCTCCAGACCAATCTAGTTCTATTAGATTTTGACATTCTGGACATTCTATTTCGGTTTTGTTTTCGTCTACGTCTATTATGAATTCATAGTTGCAATATGGACATGTGATTTCAAAATCAAAACCTTCGTCTGAATAGATGTCTTTTTCTATGTTGTCTAATACATCTTGCATTTTTGACATTTTTTCGTTTATTGCTTTTTGATTGCTTTCTATTTTTTCTATTTCTTCTTTTTTATATTCCATTATATAGTCCATTTGTTCTAGCATTACATCTAAAAAAGAAGAGAATCTGACTTTTATATATTCTAAGTCTTCTTTATTTTTTATATTTTTTTCTATGTCATCTAAAAAACTTTTGTATTCGTTTTTTAATATACCCATTTTGTTTATCACCTTTCTTATAATCTTTCCATGTATTCACATGTTCTTGTGTCTATTTTTAGAATATCGCCAATGTTTACGAATAATGGAACTTGAATTTCTAAACCAGTTTCTAATTTTGCTGGTTTTCCTGATGTTGTTGTTGTGTTTCCACTAAATCCTGGTTCTGTGTATGTAACTTCTAATTCTACAAATGTTGGTGGTTCTACTGCAAATACTTTTCCTTTGTATGAAAGTATTGTAACTTCCATATTTTCTTTTAAGTATTTTAAACAGTCTCCTAATTGTTCTTCATTTAATGGCATTTGGTCATATGTTTCATTGTCCATGAAATAATATAATCCTCCATCATTATATAGGTATTGCATTGTTTTCTTTTCTATTTCTGCTGCTGGGAATTTGTCTTGTGGGTTGAATGTTCTTTCTAGTGTTGCTCCTGTTATTACATTTTTTAGTTTTGTTCTTACAAATGCTGATCCCTTTCCTGGTTTTACATGTTGAAATTCTACTATTCTATATACATTTCCTTCCATTTCAAATGTTGTTCCGTTTCTAAAATCTCCTGCTGAATATACTGCTGCCATAATAATTTCTCCTTTCAAATTTTATCTTTTTCTTCATAAACTTTTAATATTTTACTACATTTTTGGCTAAAAATCAATACTTTTACAATGGTTATTGGTTTTTTATTTTGTTTTATTACCTTTTTATGGTTTAATTTTAAGTGTTTTTTATTATAATATAATTTTTCTCCGATTTTGTTAAACTTATACAACCAAATTTTGTAATTTGCAAAGTGTCTTCTATTCTTATTCCAAATTTTCCTGGTATGTATATTCCTGGCTCGTTTGTTACTATCATGTTTTCTTTTAGTTGTGTATCTGAAGATATTCCTATATATGGTGCTTCATGTATTTCTAGACCTACTCCATGACCTAGGCTGTGAATTAGGTCATAACCATTTAGTTTAAAATCATTTTCTACCATTTTTGTAAGTAATCTTGTACTTATTCCGTCTTTACAGGTTTCTTGTGTTTGGATTTGATTTTTTAGCACTAAATCATATACGTTTTTTATTTCTTCTGGTATTTCACCTACAAAAAATGTCCTTGTCATGTCTGAGGCATATCCATTTACTTTGCATCCCATATCTATTGTTATAATATCTTTTTCTTGTATTTTTCTGTTTGTTGGAACTGCATGTGGTTTAGAGGTATTTTCTCCTGAGGCTACTATTGTTTCAAATGCTAAACCATCTGTTCTTTTTTTAAAGTATTCTTCTATTTCTTCTGCTATTTGTTTTTCTGTCATTCCTGGTTTTATATATGATAAAATATATGAAAAACAATTATCTGTTATTTCACATGCTTTTTGAATGTTTATTATTTCTTCTGCATCTTTTATCATTCTTTGCTTTTCTATTATATGCTCTGTTTCAACAAAGTTGTTAATCTTATATTTTCTTATATATTCTTTGTATTTTGCATATGAAATATCATATTCTTCAAATCCTACATTTTCACAAAATAGGAAGAAATTTTCGTAATCATCTTTTGATACATCATGAACATCATATACTATTATTTCATCAAATAATGTTAAAGTGCTATGTACTTGTTCTATATATCTTCCATCTGTTATATAAATATTTTCTTTTCTTGTTAAAATTAAGGTGCCTTCTGCATCTATGTTTGTTAGATATCTAATATTTACTGGGTTTGTTATTATTAATCCTTGTAAATCTAAACTTGACATTTTATTTCTTAACCATTGTAATTTTGGATTCATTTATTTATCCTCCACTTTATTTCGTTTTATCCTTTATACATTCCTAATGTAAATATTTGTATTAATACTTGTTTTATTTGTTCAAATGGTATATACATACTAATAAATGTTGCAATTACTATAAATGGCCCAAATGGTATGTATTCATCAGATTTTTTTAGTTTGGTAATTAATAGGAAAATACTTAAAATAGCTCCTATTAAAAATGATACAAGTGTTATTATAATTATATTTGATAGTCCAAAAAATAACCCTAAGGCTCCCATTAATTTTACATCACCAAATCCCATGGCTTCTTTTCCGTAAAATAGACCGCCTAGAAGTGTAATTAGTAAAAATATTCCTGCACCTGCAAGCATTCCTAGTAACATATCTATTGTTATTACTACACTAGATAGACCATATAAAAATGCAAATATAATTCCTACTTCAAATATTGCTAAGTTTAGTCTGTTTGGTATTATTTGCAGTCTAAAATCTATGATAAATGCTGATAATAGCATTGGAGTTAATATCATAAATTTAATTAAATCTAAGTTTGCAATTAATGTAGTTTTTATTCCATATGTATATATTAAAGTTACATAAATTGCTGATGTTAAAAGCATAAGTATATAATTTGGTTTAAAATTCATTTTAGTTTCTATAAAAAAGTCTTTTGAAAAGACACTTTTATATTCTGGTAATCTTTTATTTGCCCAATCTACAATTTGGCCTACAAATAGCCCTAAAATTGCTGCTACTACGTAATATATTATATGTACATCATTAAAATACATCTATTTTTTCTCCTTCGTTTTTGTGATTTTATAATTATTTTTTATTTTATTTTCTATTGGTCTTTTCCATTTGGTATACCAATATTCTTTTTTATTTATAGGGTCTACTAGTATTGTATACATATTACATCTATTTCCACCTATTACATCTGTAAATATCTGATCTCCTATTACTGCTATTCTTTCTGGTTTTTCTCCTATTTCTTTTTGTATTTTTAAAAAACCAGATTTTAATGGCTTTTTAGCAAAATATTTATATGGTATTCCTAATTTTTTTGATACTTTTTCTACTTTTGCTTTATTGTTTGTATTTGATAATATGTAGAATTTTGTTCCTTGACCTTTTAGTTCTTTTACCCAATTAATTATTTCTTCTGATATGTTTTGGTTTTTGTCTATTAGTGTATTATCCATATCTAATATTAATACTTTTAATTTATTTTTTATTAAAAAATCTATTGTTATTTTAGTTATTTTATCTATATATGTATTAGGATATAGTATCATTTTTCCTCCACTTAAGTTAAAAATATCAACTATATCTTATCAATTCCAATTAAATTTGTCAATGTTTTTATTTACAAAATCTATGTCTTCCAATTGTTACAGTCATTGGTCTTGACCATATCCATTTATTGGTTGCAGTTGAAGGGTTAAAGTAGTATATTGCTCCATAGGTTGGGTCCCAGCCATTTAAGGCATCTTGTGCTGCTTTTTTTGCTGTTGAATCTGGGCTTAAATTAATTTGTCCATCTCTTACAGCATCAAAAGCTCCTGATTGATAAATAACACCTGATATGGTATTGGGAAATGAGCTACTTTTTACCCTATTCATAACAACTGCACCTACTGCTACTTGTCCGTGTGTAGGGTTCTCCTCTTGCTTCTCCATAGATTACTCTTGCAAGTAGATTTAAATTATTTGAATTACTAGAACTAGAAGATGATGAATTTGATGAACTATATATCCCCATTGCTTTTAAGGTATCTGGTCCTGCTATTCCGTCTACTTTTAGACCATTCTTTCTTTGAAAGTATTTAACTGCTTCTAGTGTTTGACTTCCAAAGATGCCATCTACATTTCCGTTATAATAGCCCCATCTTTTTAGTTTTGTTTGGATTTGCCTTACTTCGTCTCCTCTTGAGCCATATTTGGATAGTACTTCTAAAACTTCTTCGTCTTCTTGGTTTAATGCAAATATGGTGAGTCCTATTGAAATTAGGGTAATTATGATTAAGGAAATTAAAATTTTTCTTTTATTTTTTAACATATTATCACCTTTTTATTCGTTTTTATATTTTTTAGTTAAAGTTATTTTTTGCAATTTTTGGTGTTATTATTCATGAATTTTTTGAAGGTAAATATTTTAAGATTAAAAAAGTATTAATTTAAGCTTTTTTGTTGTGCTTAAATTAATACTTATAATTTGATTATAAGATTTTTTATTATTTTTTCGTTTTAATTATACATATAATATATTTTCTTTACTTTTTTTAGTACTTGTTACACAAATTGTAATATTATATTGATTTTATTTTATAAGCTCTGTTATTTCTACATTCATATTATCTCTAATTTTACCCATTACCCAAAAAGTTCTAGGTTCATTTTTATAGATGTAATCTGCTATTTTATCATATGCAAACAATTTTATTTTAGATTTATTAGTTAATATAGCTTCAAATTCTACTTTTGCATATTGCTTTTTACCTATTACAAATCTATAAT
>CALXUW010000026.1 GCA_944391795.1 uncultured Clostridia bacterium | reverse complement strand
ACCAAGTTTGTATGATAAGATGATAAAAAAATATGAGGAGGAAAAAAATGTCAAAGCAAATTTTAAAATGTGAAAACTTAAACAAAAAATTTGGCAAAAAGCAAATTTTAAAAAATGTATCCTTTGAAATAGAAGAAGGAGACATCTTAGGTTTTATAGGTCCAAATGGGGCAGGAAAAACAACAACTATAAAGTTGATTTTAGGACTTCAAAGTATTACCCAAGGAAAAGTCACAATCAATGGATATGATGTAGAAAAAGACTTTACTAAAGCAATAAAAAAAGTAGGTGCAATAGTAGAAAATCCAGATTTATATATGTACTTATCAGGATATGACAATTTAAAATTAATATCGAATTTATACAAAGAAATAGATGAACAGAGAATAGAAGAAGTAATAAAATTAGTAAAACTAGAAAATAGAATAAAAGACAAGGTTTCAAAATATTCACTAGGAATGAGACAAAGACTAGGAATAGCACAAGCAATTTTACACAAGCCAAACTTATTAATCTTAGATGAACCAACCAACGGATTAGACCCAGAAGGAATTAAAGAAATGAGAGATTTACTAATAAATCTAGCTAAAAACGAAAATATAGCAATACTAATATCTAGCCATAACCTAGCAGAGTTAGATAATTTATGTAATAAAGTATGTATAATAAAAAATGGTCAAATCATAGAAACAAGTAAAATAGGAGATATCAAGAAAACATCAAAAAATGAACAATTCATATTAGAAATAGAAAATACAAAATCTATAAAAGATTTATACAAAGAAGCAATAATACTAGATGAAAGAACGTTTAAAATAACAATAGAAAAGCAAAATATTCCAGAGCTAATCTTTAACCTAGCAAAAAATAATATAAAAATATATGAAGTAAAAAAAGAAGAAAAATCATTAGAAGAAGCATTTTTTGAAAAGACAGGAGGTAATAAAATTGACTAGTTTAATAAAAAATGAATTAATAAAGATATTCAAGAAAAAAGCTATATATATAACTCTTTTAGTAGTATTAGCATTTGTAATATTAACAAACTGTATCTATAAATTTTTCTTAAATAACACTGGAAGTTACAGTTATTATAGTGAAGGTTATATAGAATATCTAAAAGAGGAGATAGCAAAATTAGATCCAAGTAAACCAGAAGATACAAAAATGTATATAGAAGTAAAAACAAATTTAGATATATATGAACTAATGCAAAAATATGAAAATGATTCATGGCAAATAAAAGTAATTCAAGAAAATGTAGGAACATATATAAATGAAAAAAATACCTACTTATATGGAATAGAAAAAGACGAATCAAAAGCACAAGAAACACAAAACAAAATAGACGAAATTGTAAAAAAATTAGATAATGACGATTGGAAATATTTTGCTAATCTAGAATTAACTAGGGCAAATAAAAATCTAGAAGAATTACAAAAAAGTAAAGAAAATACAGTAGATAAACAAGAATTACAAGAAATAGAAATATCAATAGAAAACGCAAAAATAGACAAAGAAGTTGCAAATTATAGAATAGAAAAACAAATAAAATATGGAAATGACTACTTAAACCAAGCATTAGACAAATATGAAGTATATTCAAAAAATCTAATAGGTTCAAAAAACTATGAAGACATGGAATACAATGAAAAACAAGAATATCAAGACAGTCTAAAAAATAAAGAAATAAACAAATATATAATAGAAAATAATATAGATGATAACAAAGTAGATTTAAGAGGAATCCTAAAAAGCTTTTTCTCAGAGTACGGACTATTTATAATAGTAATAATAGTAATGATAGCAGGAACAATAGTAAGTGAAGAATTCAACAAAGGGACAGTAAAATTATTATTAATAAAACCATATAGTAGGACCAAAATAATATTATCAAAATATCTAACAACATTAATAATGATATTCTTCGCAATACTAGCAAGCGTACTTATGGAATTAGTAGTAGGAGGAATAATCTTTGGATTAGACAGTTTATCTGTTCCAGTACTAGAATATAATTTTAACACAAATCAATTAGAAACAATAAATATACTAGCATACTTAGGACTTCAAATACTTACACAATTACCAATGTTAATACTACTTGCCACACTAGCATTCGCCTTAAGCACAATATTTACAAACAGTGCACTAGCAATAACCATATCACTATTAGGGTATATGTCACCAAATATCATAAATGCATTAGTAATACAATACAAAGTAGAATTTATGAAATATTTTGTAACAATGAACTGGGACCTAAAACAATACATGTTTGGAGCTTTACCAAATATGGAAGGAATGACAATGCCATTTTCAATTATAATTAGTTTAATATATTTATTTATAATGCTTATTCCAACATTTATAATTTTCAAAAAGAAAAACATAAAAAATATTTAGGAGGAAATTAGGGGCAATTTGGGACGTTTCCCAATTGGACATTTTGTCCAATTGGGAAACGTCCCAGAATGGACAAAATGTCCATTCTGGGACACATCTTGCTTCCTTTTTTTGCCTTAAAATTACGAACGGTTAATTTTTATATTAATAAATTAACATTACAAAATTAAATTCACAAAAGTTATAAAATTAAAACAATAAATTGATAAAACATATTAATTTATGGTAAAATACTAAAGTACAATGCTAAGATACAAAGCTAAAGTATAATATAATGTTAAAATACGAAGCAATAGCAAAAAAATATATAATGGAGAATATGTTCATTATACGAGGTGAAAATATGGAACAAGAAAAAAGCATAGGAATATTTGATTCAGGAATAGGAGGAGTAACGGTTTTAAAAGAAATAATAAAACAGCTACCAAATGAAAATTACATATATTATAGTGATTCATCAAATAATCCATATGGAGACAAAAGTGATAAGGAAATAATAAAAATATCAGATAATATAGTTAAATATCTATTAGCAAATTCATGTAAAACAATTGTAATTGCATGCAATACCGCAAGTGCAAAAGCTGCAAGTTTTTTAAGAAAAAAATATAAAGATATGACATTTATTGCAATCGAACCTGCATATAAGATGGTGTATGATTATGCATATGAAAATGAAACATTGTTATTAGCAACTAAAGCCACATTAGAAAGTGAAAAATTTAACATTTTATATAAAAAATACGATAATCACAAAACTTATTTATATCCTTGCATAGGTCTAGCAGATTTAATAGAAAAAGAAGATTTAGAAGGAGTAAAAAAATATTTAGAAAAAAATTTAAAACCATATAAAAATAAAGTAAAAAATGTAGTATTAGGTTGTACGCATTATCCACTAATACAAGAACAGATAAAAGAAACATTAGGAGATGTACTTTTTTTCAATGGTTCACAAAGATTAGCTGTGCATTTAAAAAATGTATTAGCTAAAAAAAATATATTATCTAAGAAAGGAGGAATTATAAAATTTATAGATTCAGCTAAAAGTAAAAGTAAAGAAGAGAGATTTTATAAGATTTTAAAAGAAAATTTAAATTAAAGAAAGAGGATTTTAATGAAAGTATTAAAAAATGTATTAAAGAATGAACTAAATATAAGAACACAAAAAAATTTTCCAAAACAGGGGATTGAGTTTATAGACATAACACCACTTGTTTTACAAAAAGAGCTTTTTAAAGAAATAATAGATAAATTTGTAGAAGAAATAAAAGATAAAAATATAGATTATATAGTTGCACCAGAAGCAAGAGGGTTCTTATTTGGAGCACCAATAGCCTCAATTTTAAATATAGGATGTATTCCAGTAAGAAAAGAAGGAAAACTACCACCTATTGCAGTAGAAAGTAGAATAGAATATACAAAAGAATATGGAAAAGATATATTAGAATTACCTAAATTAGTAAATAGTGATTATAAAAATAAAAGATTCTATATAATAGATGATATCTATGCAACAGGAAATACTGCAAAATCAATAATCAATGCGATAGAAAAATTACAAGGAAACGTGATTCGGAGTAGGTACAATTATTAATATTGTAGAACTCAATAATGATAAAAATGTATTTTCATTAATTGATATAAACGAGGAATAGCAGCAATTTGGGACAGTTTAAGGGGCAATTTGGGACGTTTCCCAATTGGACATTTTGACCAGTTTGGGACACTTCTCCTCCTTGGGGAAACTTGCCTAAAAGGGCTTAGAAACTATGGCTTAGAGGCTTGGTGGATATTATTA
>CALXUW010000025.1 GCA_944391795.1 uncultured Clostridia bacterium | reverse complement strand
CAATAAATGATAGAAGTATTGCAAATATCAATATGGGATTAATAAAAACAGATGAATTTGACTTAAAATTAGATAAATATGTAAGTAGAATAATACTTCAAGACCAAAAATCTTCAAATGTATACAGCTATAACAAACAAAACTTAGCAAAAGTTGAAATAGATGCTAAAAAAATTAATAATACTCAAATTATAGTAGAATACGAAATAGATATTACAAATATTGGAGAGCTAGATGGATATGTAAGAAAAGTTTATGATTATATTCCAGAAGGATTTACACTAGATACAGATTCTTCAAAAGATTGGTATATGCAAAATGGTGTTTTAGTAAATGAAACATTAGCAAATCAAGAAATAAAAGTAGGAGAAACAAAAACCCTTACATTAAGATTAGTAAAACAAATGAATGAAGACACACTAGGAACATATACAAATATTGCAGAAATTGCAGAAGACTACAATGAGCAAGGTGTAGAAGATATAAATTCTACGCCAGCAAATAAAACTCAAGGTGAAAATGATATGAGCAAAGCCGAAGTTCTTGTATCTATAAGAACAGGTAAAGCTATAATATATATATCATTAGTACTATCAATTATTATAATAATAGGAGTAGGCATCTACTTTATAAAGAAAAAGGTAATATAAGGAGAAAGGAGGGAAAACTTTGAAGAATAAAAAAATAAAAATTTTAATATTATCAATTTTTATCATATCATTTATTGCTATATTTTCGAAAGAAGTAGCTGCTACATTTTATAACTTTTTTACGTGGGAAGAAAAAGAAGGAGCAAATAACTTTGAAAATTTCAATAGTAGAATAAAATTAGGAGATGATATATTAGTAGATGTAGTACCTAATGATGGAATGTTAAGGTTAAATCTCCGTAATGAAGTTCTATGTATACAAAATGGGCAAGAATTTAAAAATAATACCAGAAGTAAAGTAACAAGAAAGATAACAATAACAGGAAATACTTCAAAAGTAGAAACTTACAATAACTATGCTGGTAATGGAAAAACATATACAGGTGACGAAAATTTAATAATGAGTTATATCCTAAGTAAAGACGAAAATGATTATTATAAAACTGTAAATTCAGGAGGAAATACACATTATTTAAGTAGCCATGATCCAAAATCAATATGTTATATTCATGGAAAAACTGGAAGATGTTATTCGCCAAAACAAGTGGCTGTTTATAAAAAATTCAAAACTTGGAAAGATAAAGTTGGAATGACTGATTTAGGAGCAACAGCAGAAAATGATGATATTTGGCGGAAAAAATGAAACTAAGCATACACAAGCTGATCGTGATAAAATAGAAAAAGAAGCACAAACTATAATAACTGAAGCAGAAAAATATGCAGCAAATTATAAATCAGGTCAAGCAAGCATAGAAGGAACATCAGGAAAGCAACCTAATATGGGAAAAGAAGTATATGAATATAATGGAGAAACTTATATAAAAGTTGGGCCAATAAATTGGACATACACAGGAACATATAGTACAGCAAACTTATATGACCAAAATAATAAAATTGTAACAGTAAAATATGCAAGATATGAAGGAAGTACATTAAAAGTATATGATAAAATAGCTGATGCTTCAAAATCAGGGCAAGATTTCTATATCCTAATCAACACAAAAGATAATGTTACAAAAATAAATAAATTTGAAGCAACAGTTACTAAAAAAGTTACATCTTTAAAAACAATTGTATGGGTACTTACAAATGGTTATAAAAGTAACTCATCAGGAAGCAACTTAGGTTCTTATGCAAAAGGAGCACAAAATGTAATATATACACAAACAGATGAAACTTCACAAACAACTGAAGATACAATAAGTATAGAAGAAATTCCATTATTAGGGGATTTACAAATAAATAAAACAGATGAAACAACAAATGCTCCACTAGCAAACGTAGGCTTCACCCTAAAAGCAACCTCAGGAGAAAAACAAGGTCAATATGTAACAATAGATGCAAATGGAAATGCAAGCTATACACAAGAAGAATCAACAATAATCACAGATGAAAAAGGCCAAATAACAATAAAATCTCTATACCCAGGAACATACGAACTAATAGAAGTACTAAATCCAAACCCAGGATATAGTAATGAAGAAATAATAATTTCAAGCAACATAGAAGTTACTCCAGGAAATACTAATGAAGTAAATGTAACAAACAAAAGAGCATACATAAACATATGGGGATATGTATGGGAAGATAAATCTTGGGACGAAGGAAAACAAACTTTCACAAACTATCTATACCAAGATGTAGCAGGAGATATAAACGACAAAAGAGTTGCTAATGTAATAGTACAACTAAAGGATAGAGATGGTAATGTAATCCAAGAAAAAACAACAGATGAAGAAGGAAACTACGAATTTGAAGATGTATTAATAGAACAATTAAAGAACTACTATATAGAATTCCTATATAACGGTATATGTTATGAATCAGTACCAGTAGTAGACCTATCAAAAGAAAATGGAACAAAAGCAACAGAAAGCTCAAATAGAGAAGAATTCAACCAAGAATATGCAAGAATAGCAAAAGGAGATGAAACAGATCCAAACATAGGAGAATCTCAAAATGCAAATGGTGAAGAAGTACATAAATTGCAATATGATACATCAACACCTTACACAAGCAAAATTCTATATGGTGAAGAAAATAACTATAAATATGGATATGAAGGACAAAAATATCCAGTGGCAGGAATAGATGAACAATACCTAATTTCTTCAAACACAAGAAATGCATATTTAGATAACAACCCAAATGGTGAATACACAGGATACTTAACAGATATAAAATCTGAAGAAGAAATAATAAATGAATCTTTATCAGAAATAGGAAACATCAACCTAGGAATACTAGAAAGAGCTATGCCAGATATAACACTTAAAAAAGACCTAGAAAGTGCAAGGGTCGCAATAAATGGTGAAGAACACATTTATAAATATGCAGATAGATTTGACAATATAGCAGAATATGGTGATGGATACACAATGGATCCTAAACTAAAATTCGAAGAAAAATATGCAAGTATGACATATACAAGAGCATTATATGCGTCAGACATAAACTACATAGACAATGAAGATTCAAGCAAAGAATTATCTGTAAAAGCTACATACAAAATAGGAATAACAAACATTTCATCAGGTTCTTTAACTGCAACAATAAATGAGGTAGTAGATTTTTATGATAGTAAATATACCTTAGTAAGTGCAGGAACAGAGATAAATGAAGATGGAAGCATAAAAGAAGAAACAAAAATACAAGATGTTATAGAAGAAAATATAACAAGTGTAGATGGAGAATATAACAAAATAAGAATAAGACCAAATTTAATCATTGAATCACAAAAAGAAGTATTCATATATGTAGAAGTAGAAGTTAAGAAAGATAAAATAGTAGAAATACTAGGTGATGCAAATACAGAAGATGAAGAATATGTACAATTAGATAACATAGCAGAAGTAAGCTCATATTCAATTTCAAATGAAAATGGTGTATATGCAGGAATTGATATAGACTCACAACCAGGAAATAGTGTACCAGGAGAAACATCAACATATGAAGATGATGCAGATAGAGCACCAGGATTTAAACTAGTACTTGCAGAAGAAAGAAAAGTAGATGGATTAGTATTTGAAGATAATGCTGAATTCGACACTCCAGAAAACGGACAAAACGAAAATCTCCACACAGAAGAAGTAAGACAAGGAAATGGACAATATGATGAAGGTGAAAACAAAATACCAAATGTAGATGTAAAAATAATAGATCCAGAAGATGGAACAACCGTAGAAGTTTGGGATGATGAAACTAAAACATGGGTTCCAGCTGAAACCAAAACTAATACAGACGGTGAATACACCATAGGAGGATTGGTACCAGGAGATTATCAAATAATCTATACATGGGGAGACAACCAATATAGAGTACAAGACTATAAATCAACAATAGTAGATGAAGAAGAATGGACAAGCAAAAATTCAAATGACAAATGGTACAAAGAAAATATAGACATAAGAAATTCAGATGCAGTAGATAATCTAGACCAAAGAGAAATTATAGATAATGAAAACCAAGAAGAAACAAATGCTAAGAAAGAGTTAATTGACAAAGCATATAATGGAGAACCTGGAACAGGAGTAACTACAAAGATAGATTCTTCAACACCAACATTTAAAGTAGATATTGAATATGATGATGAAGCAACTCAAGAAAACACTATAAAAAATGTAGATTTTGGTATTATAAGAAGACCAAAACAAGTATTAGAGTTAAACAAAAGAATAAGTAGTGCAAAAGTAACATTGGCAAATGGAAATACTTTAATAGAGGCACAAGTAAGTGAAGATGGAACATTAACAAGCAACACAAATTATGTACAATATATGAAACCATCACCAGGAGCAGCAGGACAATTAAAAATAGAAGTAGATAACGAACTTGTACAAGGATCTACCCTAGAAGTAAGGTATACATTCAAAATAAATAATATAAGTGAATTAGACTATACAAATGATAATTTCTATCTATATGGTCAAGGCTCTGGAGAAACACAAGATGAACTAGTTGCACTAACACCAGCAAGGGTAATAGATTACCTAGACAATACCTTATCGACAGATGTAGCAAGAGATGGAAGCGTAGCATGGAATACATTATCAGAAGCACAAAAACAAGAATTAGTAACAAATGGATTACTAAATAGCCAAGTAGAAGTAGTATTAGATAGTACAGAAAAAGTAATAACAACCGAAAGCCTAGCAACTCCTCTAAAACCAGGGGAAAGCGTAGCAAATACGGACCTAGACTTGGAAGGAACTAAATTACTATCAAATAACGATGAAACAGTATTAGAAAACAACTCAGAAATAATAAGAGTAGTAAAAACAGGAGGATCATCATTAATAACAATACCAGGAAACTATGTACCAACAGATACAACAACATATGAATATGATGACTCAACCTCAGAAAGATTAATAATACTTCCACCAACTGGTTTAACAGTAGACTATATAGCATACACAATTTTAGCAATAAGTAGTCTAGGAGTATTAGTTACAGGAATAATTTTAATTAAAAAATTTGTTCTAAAAAAATAATTAAATAGTAAAAAACCTGAATCATAAGTTTATGTTTCAGGTTTTTTTATTCGCATCAGTTAGAAAAATTACTAATTTGTTTCCCTCTTTTTTTGTTGAATATACGGGAGTATTGTTTATTAATCCACGTAAAACAACATCCTTAGTTCCAAGGAGGTTTAATACACCATCCCAAGTACTAGATGAACCAATTATTTCAATTTTAAACATAAACCCTCCACTTAAATTAGCTTGAATCAAATAAATTCGAGTCACATTTAAAATTTTTGCTTACAGAGCCTTTTAGGTTTCTAAAAGATTATGCACAATTTTTAGTAAAAAAGCAAATTATATTGCTTTTTTCGACATTCTGTAATAAAATAAAAAAAGTAAAAAAGAAAAAAACAAAAAATAGTAAAAATATATATCGCAAAATGTAAAAAACTTTTTTAGTTAAGAGTACTAAAAAAGACAAAAACCACAAAGGACAAGTAGTAAAATAAGCCTATAAAAAGTAAAGAGGTGGTAAGGATGTTTCAAAATATTAATCAAAATACAATAAATATGGAAAACAAAAATCTTAGGAACCAAGAAGGAAAGTTAAACATTTTTTCAAATGTATTTGCAAAAAAATATATATTATTATATGTAATTTCGTTTATGTTATCATTAGTTGGACTAAATGGTGATTTTTCAATTTTCAGTATAAGCATGTTAGGAGCATGTTTTGCATCAAATATACCTGCATTAGGTGTAGTTTTATTATCATTAATAGGAAATGGTATAAAATATGGAATAGGAGGAGCTTTAGGCTACCTTTTAACAGCACTACTATTATTAGTTACTCTATTTATAATAAAACCAATATACAATGAAAAAGAAAGAAACGAAAAAATAAAAATAGGAAAAAATATATTTATTTCATGTATAATAATTCAAATAATAAAATTTGCAATATCAGGATTTACTATATATGACGTATTATCAGGAATAACCATATCAATAATAACTTTAGTATTTTATAAGATATTTGTAAACTCTGTAACAGTAATGCAAGATTTTAATATAAGAAGAGCTTTTTCAATAGAAGAAGTAATAGGAGCAAGCTTACTTTTATCAATAAGTTTAGGAGCATTTGGAGACTTAAACATACTTGGTTTTGGGATAAAAAATGTACTAAGTATCTTAATAGTAATGATACTAGGTTGGAAAAATGGAATACTAGTAGGAACAACCTCTGGCGTAACAATAGGAGTAACATTAGGTGTAATAACAGGGTCAGAGCCAATAATGATAGCAGCATATGCAATATCAGGAATGCTTGCAGGAATATTAAACAAATTTGGAAAAATAGGAGTAGTTGTAGGTTTTGCACTAGGGAACGTAGTACTTGCATATGTTTCAAATGGATACACAGTAGAACTAATTCACTTTAAAGAAATTTTAGTTGCATCAATAGGATTACTTGCCCTTCCTAAAAACTTATCAATAAACATAGAAGAATTTATAGGAAATACCAAATTCTTACCAGTAGCACCATCTAGGGCTTTAAATAAAAGTAAAGAAATGGCTCAAAACCTAAACAATGTATCAGAAGCAATACAAGAAATGGCAACAACATACAAAAATCAAGAAGAAATAACATATGGAACGCAAGCACAAAAAGAAGCAAATAAACAAATATTTATAGCAGAACTGCTAAACACCCTAGAGCCATACAGAGACAACATGTTATATGATGATATAGCAAATGTAGATGGTAAAATAATAGAAGAAATATTTAATAGATTACTAGATAAACAACAAATAAATAAAAAAGATATACTAGAAGTATTTGCAAAATGCAATAGTTACATAGTAGATGTAAAAGACCAAAACATAAGTGAATATTTGGAAGAAAATATAGCACAAATGGTAAGAGCAATAAACATATCATACAAAATAAGTAAATCAGACTTCATCTGGAGAAAAAAAGTAGAAGAAAAAAATAAAAACATAGGAAAACAACTAAACGGAGTATCAAAAGCAATCCAAAAAATGGCAAAAGGAATAGAACAAGAAATAGAGCAAGATGAACAATTTAAAAAAGAAAAAGTAGAAATAATAGAACTATTAAAACAAAAAGAAATTGGAGTAGAAGATTTAACAATAAGAAAAGAAAAAAGATATATTATAGAGATGTATTTTAATGAAATTTTAGAATTATCTAAAATAGAAATCATAGAAAAAACACTAACACAAGTATTAAAAGAAAAAATAGTACTAAACGAAGAATCAAGCGTAGGAAAAAAATTAAACTTTCTATCAGATGATAAATACGAAATGGCAATAGGAACAGCTCTAAAAACCAAAAGTAAAAGTGAATATTCAGGAGACTCTATCTTAAGCATCAGACTAAAAGACGGAAAATACTTACTTGCAATAAGTGATGGAATGGGTTCAGGAAAAGAAGCTAAAAAAAGTAGTGAGCAAGCCCTTAGAATGTTAGAAAATCTACTATTATCCGGATTTGATAAAAAAGCATCACTAGACTTAATAAATGCAAGCCTAATAAACCAAAATAGTGAAACATTTGCAACATTAGACATAGCAATAATAGACCTTTATGAAGGAAATATAGAATTCATAAAAAGTTCAGCTTGTCCAACATACATAAAAAACAATAAAAAAGTACAAATAATAAAATCAAGTTCTTTGCCTACAGGTATAGTAGAAGAAAATAACATAGAAACATTTGACAAAGACATAACATCAGGAGATATAATGCTTATGTGCTCAGATGGAATATTAGATGCAAACATAGAATATAAGAATAAAGAATTATGGATAAAATATATGTTAGAAGATATAGAAACAAACAATACCAAAAAAATAGCAGATTTAATATTAAGTGAAGCTATAGACAATAACTTTGGAGTTGCTAAAGATGATATGAGTGTAATAGTTTGTAAATTTAAAGAAAGATAATAATTTGTGATTTTTTTATTCTGTCTAAATGGAGAAGTTAAGAATTTATACACAACAAAAAAATCATAAGTGATATGACAATACTTTATTTACCTACGATGCATACAATTTTAATAAAATCAAACAAAATTTTTGGTTTATTAAAATTGTATGCATTTAATTAACAAAATAATGCTAATTTAATTGAAAAAAAAGTATGTCCTTGATATAATTCGAACATAGTAATAATTTTATAAAGGAATGATGCCTAAATGGAAAATAAAAATAGATTAGAAACAATTTCAAATCTTTTTGAAGATAGTGAAATAAGAAGTGTTTGGGATAGTGAAAAAGAAGAATATTATTTTAGTGTTGTTGATGTTATCCAAGCTTTGACGCACAGTAATAATCCAAGAAATTATTGGAACACACTAAAAAGAAGAATGACAGAAGAAGAAAAAAGTGAGTTGTACGCAAAATGCGTACAACTGAAAATGAAGTCACAAAAAGATGGGAAAAGTTATTTAACTGATACTTTAGATACAAAAGGAATATTAAGACTAATAGAATCTGTGCCAAGTCCAAAGGCAGAGCCGTTCAAATTATGGCTTGCTCAAATGGGAAAAGAGAGAATTGATGAAGTATTTGATCCAGAACTTGCTGTTAATCGTGTAATTGATTATTATAGGGCTCGTGGATATGATGATAAATGGATTAAAGCAAGACTAACAGGAGTTGTGGATAGACGTAAATTAACAGATGTATGGAAAGCAAATGGTATAACTAAAAATTATGAGTATGGGATACTTACAAATGAGATATATAAACAATGGTCTGGAATGAAAGCTTCAGAATATAAAGAATATAAAGGAATTAGAAAAGAGTCTTTAAGAGATAATATGACAGATATAGAAGTTACACTTACAGACTTAGGAGAAATTGCAACAAGAGAGCTTGCCAAAAAACACAAACCATATGGATTAAAAGATAATAAAGAAATAGCAAAACGTGGTGGAAAAATTGCAAAAATTACACGTGATAATTTAGAAAAAGAATTAGGAGAAAGTGTAATTACAAATAAAAATGCACTCAACTATAAATATTTAGATGACAACAAATTAAATAAAGAGAAACAATTAAATGATAAATCTAAAAAGAAATTAAAAGAAAATGATAGTACTTGAGCAAAACAATAAATAAACATATCATAAACATTATTATATATTTAGCTTTTTTAAATATTTTAATCTTAAATGACCATACTTTTCAAATAATATAAATTTCTTTTGCTAAATATAAGTTAGGAACGAAATAATCCTTTTCTTTGTTAGGTTATTTATATCATAGTTAAAACTTCTAGAAATTGATTTTCTCTACAAATTTGACTAAACAATTTATATCTTTTAGTGACTATCTAACACAATAAAATTTTGAAAGAAATCTATAAAACAATTTTGCCCTTATTAGGGTTCTTCCAAGGGGTATTTTATTTTTCCCCTTTTTTAGTATATATAATAATTTAAAAACATTTATAAAAAATTATTGAAACAATGCCCAATTTATGGTATATTATAAACGTAAAAGGAGGCTAAAAAGTGAGCAGAGGAAAGAGATATGAAGAACCAAAATTAAACTTAAAAAAAGTATTTGCAGTAATCATAGCCATAATAGTTATTATCATGTTTATATGTGTAATAACAGGCGTATTTACAAAAGAACAAGACTTATCAAAGATTGTTAGTAATAGCTACTTTCCAGTTTTTAAAGACAATAAATGGGGAGTAATAAATTCAAAAGGAGAAACCATAATAGATCCTTCTTATGAAGAAATGATAACAATTCCAAACAACAAAAAAGATGTATTTTTATGTATCTATGATGTAAACTATGAAACAAACGAATATAAAACCAAAGCCCTAAACAGTAAAAATGAAGAAATACTTACTGGATACGAGCAAATAGAAGCTATTCAAAATACTGATCAAAATAATAACTTATGGTATGAAGAAAACATCTTAAAAGTAAAAAAAGATAATAAATACGGAATAATAAACTTAGACGGAAAAGAAATAACCCCTTGTGAATATGAAGAAATAACACCTATATTAGGAATAAAAGATGCATTAAAAGTAAAAAAGGACGGAAAATATGGTGTAATAAATAATGAAGGAACCACTTTAGTAGAAACAGCATATGCAGGAGTAACCAACCTAGGAAATGACAATAAAGCAGGATTTATAGTAAGAAATGATGAAAACAAATATGGAGTAGTAAATTTTTCTAATCAAGTTGTATTAGAACCAAAATACGAAGGAATACAAAAAATAAATGTAAATGACTTATATGTAGTAACAAATCAAGGAAAACAAATAATAGTAAACAAAGATGGGGAAGAAGTTTTAAATTCAGACTATGACGAAATAAAAGAAATATTAAAAAATCCTGAAAATGGTGTAATATTTGTAAAAGATTCAAAATTTGGCTTAATAAATACTAATAAAGAAATAAAAATAGAAGCAACATATGAAGATTTAAAAGAAGCTAAATCTGGAACACTAATTGCAAAACAAAATGGAAAATATGGTATTATAGATTTAAGTAATAATATAAAAGTAGATTTTAAATACACATCAATTGTATACAACGAAAAAGCAGACATATATATAGCAGAAAAAGAAGATTTCACAAACGACATATTAGACAACAACTATACAGTAAAACTAACAGGAATACTAACAACTTTAAGTAACGAAAAAGGCTATATAGAATTAAAACAAGATGATGAATACAAATATTATAATTTTAAATTTGAAGAAAAGAAAGATAATGAAATATATACCAATAATACACTATATTTAAGCAAAAAAGACGGTAAATACGGATTTGTAGATAAAGAAGGAAATGTAGTTGTAGACTATATATATGATGATGCAACAAAGCAAAACGAATTTGGATATGCAGCAATTAAAAAAGACGGAAAATGGGGAAGCATAGATGAAAAAGGAACTGTAGTGCAAGAACCAACATATAATTTAGATGAATACCTAAAAATCGACTTTATAGCAAAATGGCATTTAGGAAAAGATATAAATATGAATTATTATAACCAATTGTAGAAAAAAATATAATAAAGTAAAGGTGGATAACATGGAACTAAAGACAAACTATCAATATACATATTTTATACATCCCTTTGTAATAAAAGAAGGAAAATTCCAAAAATACATTATAAAAATGCTAAAAGATAAAAATTGCAAATTAAAGATATTTAAAAAAGAAAAAGATGTAAGAATGTACAAATATTTTTTACCAAAGACAAGAGATTTTCTTTTTTCTAGTTTTAGTTTTTCTGAAAGCAAACTAAAAAAACTAGAAGAATTACCAATAGAAACAAGAGCAGCTTTGCTTTCAAAATATGGTTGTAATATATTTGAATATCAACTAAAAAAAGATATACAAGGTAAAGTAGAAGAAAAAAATGGTATATTTTTTAATATACAAAAAATAGAAGTAATTTGTTTTAACACAGGAATTTGTTTTTTAGCGATTAAAACAAATGTAGAAGATTATGAAAATTTTTCTAACATTTTAAATTTTAACTATAAATTTAGAGATATAAACAATGAACTTGCTAATTTAGATAGTTATGATAATATACGTATTCAGACTGACAGTTTTTCTAATATGCAGACATTTAGAGAGTTTATAAAAGATATAACATGTTCTAATATTGAAGCAAGTAAATTAGATATAGAAACAGAAAGATTTTTTACCTATTCATATGTTTGTATAGATCAAGAAGCTTGGAATAATGATGCTAGTTTTGAAAATATAAAAAATAATTTTATAAAATATGCAAATATATTACCAGAAGATAATAGTAGAAATTATGAAGAAGAAAAAATACAAAATTTTTCTAGGTGGAAATATGCAAAATTAGCTTTAAGTAAATTAGGTATGATGCTTTTTTCATCAAGTTTTGATATGAATAATTATACGATACTACCAGATGAATTTGAAAATCAGTTTTTATATACTTATATACTTAATTTGTATAAAAAAATATATTTGAAAAAGATAGAAAGAGGATTAATTAAGTCTAGCAAAATAAAAAAGGCTAGGAAGGAATTTGTTGAGTTTACTAAGAGTTTGTGGATTCAAGAAATTTCAGATGATGAAACTGGAACTTTGCTAAATAAAAAAATGCAGGAAGTTTTTGAGTTAGATAAATTGTATGGTGAAGTTAAGAGTAAATATGATGTTTTGTATAAAGAATTAAATATAGAGAAAAATAAAAGAGCGACTGTTGTTATTGCTGTTATTTTGGGGGTATCTTTGATTTTTAATATACTTAATTTTGTAGTTTTATCGGTAAAATAAAAGAAGTGCTAAAAACACGAACTAGGTTTATCCGGGCCCGGGATATATATAATTTTTTAAAATTGGTCCCCCTTTCTAAGGATATCCACCAATTTTAAAAAATTATATATATCCCGGGCCCGGATAAACCTAGTTCGTGTTTTTAGATAGGATTAATGGAGGAGTAGAATATGAAAATAAGTTGTGGTGTTGATATTATTGAGATTGAGAGGATAAAAGAGTCTATTCAAAGTATTGGAGATGCTTTTTTGGAGAGAGTTTATACTAAGAGTGAAATAGAATATTGTGAAAGTAAAAAAATGCAGAAATATCAGCATTATGCTGCGAGGTTTGCAGCTAAGGAAGCTGCTTTTAAAGCTTTATCTGAAGAAGTTAGAGATAAATATTTAATTTCTTGGAAGGATATAGAAGTTTTAAATGATTGTAATGGAAGACCAAGGTTAAATATATTAAATAAGGATATTAAGATAGAAAGCATAGATATTAGCATATCTCATTGTAAGGAATATGCAGTTGCTAATGTTGTGGTTTTAAAAGATTAGTACTTTATTTAAGAAGGGAATGGTGGAAAATGTTTTTGCTAGATAGTCATGCACATTTAGACGATGAAAAATTCGATAGTGATAGAGATGAATTAATAGAAGAGATAAGAAAAAGTGATGTTAAAAGATTAATTTCAGCAGGGTATAGTTTAGAAGGTTCAAAAAAAGCAATTGAATTAGCAAAAAAATATGATTTTATATATGCAACATGTGGTATTTCTCCGAATGATATTCCACAAAATGAGGAACAATTGTGCATAAGTGTTCAGCAAATAAGAAATTTAGTAGAACAAAATAAAAAAATAGTGGCAATAGGAGAAATTGGATTAGATTATTATTGGAATAAAGAAAATAAAGATTTACAAAAAAAGGCCTTTATTATGCAAATAAACTTGGCAAATGAGTTGAATTTACCAATTGTGATACATACAAGAGAAGCAATTATGGATACTTTGGAAATATTAAAAACAAATCAAGTATTAAAAAAAGGAGTATTTCATTGTTGCCCATTAAATAGAGAGTTAGTAAAAGAGGCTTTGAAATTAGGATTTTATATTTCTTTTGCAGGACCAATAACTTTTAAAAATTCTAAAAATGCAGATGAGATAATAAATTTAGTTCCAAATGATAAAATGTTAATAGAAACAGATAGCCCATATTTATCACCAGAGCCATTGAGAGGAAGAAGAAATGATAGTAGAAATGTAAAATATGTAGCTCAAAAAATAGCTCTAGTTAAGAAGATGAAGATTGAGGAAGTAGCTGAAATTACATTTAGTAATGGTGAGGAGATTTTTGGAAAATTGATATAGAGAAAGATATAATTTTCTTATAGATAAAAAAGTATATGAACTTCATAGTAAAATTGTGACTAAATAGAATAGATAGTATAAACATATGAAAGGATTTTAATTATTTTTAACATAATAATTCATATAAAATTAAAAGAGATATTTGATAAACTTATAAAAATAACAATTAAAGCCATACTTATAGTATGGCTTTAATTGTTATTTTTGTATTTACCTCAAATTCCTTAAAGCTTCAATCCTATCTTCTGTACTAGGATGAGTAGACCAAATACTAGAACTTTTCTTTTTTCCTTCCTTAGTATTTTTCTTGAAAGGATTCACAATATACATATTAGCAGTTGCACTATTAGCCACTTCTAATTGATTTGGGTCATTTTCTAGTTTTTGCAAAGCAGATATCAAACCTTCAGGATTACGAGTAAATTCTACAGCAGTAGCATCTGCTAAAAATTCTCTTTTCCTTGAAAGAGCAAGTTGCATCAATGTCCCAAAAATTGGAGATAATATTAAAAAGATTAATCCAATTATCATTAAAATACCATTTGCTTTAGAGTCACTATCTCTATCATTTAATCCACCCCAGAAAAGAGCTCTTGAAAATAAGTCTGATAACATTACAATAAAGCCAACCATAACCGAAACAACACAACTAAGACGAATATCATAATTTTTAATATGGCTTAATTCATGAGCTATAACACCCTCTAATTCATAATAATCAAGTTTCTCAAGTAAGCCTGTTGTAACACAAATAACTGCATTTTCTGGATTTCTTCCGTGTGGCAAAAGCATTTGGTTGTTTATCTTCTACAACATATAATCTAGGTTTAGATGTAAGGCCAGATGTTACCATCAAAGCATCTAATATATTTACAATTTTTAAATCTTCTTCCTTAGTAGCAGGTCTTGCTTTATTTAAAGAAAGTACTATCTTATCACTATAATAGTAAGAACCCCAAGCAGTTGCAATAGAAAAAATTAATGCAATTACAATTGACATTGTACCTAATCTTAAAGCATTACAAATGTAATAAACAATTAAAGTAATTACTATAATAAAAATTGCGATAATTATGCCTGATTCAATTTTATTTTTCTTTACACTTTCAAACATTTTTAGTCTCCTTATTTTTTATATAAATTTTATATAAAAAGGGAGGTTTTTAAAACTATGTTTTTAAACTCCCTTTTTAATATGTTTACTATAAAAATTGTACTTTAAAAATTTTATAAATAAAAATTTTATTCATAGACTCTAAAATTAAGAGTTTGAACTAAAGTCAACTTTAACATTCTTTCTAGCTTCATCACTTTCAGCTTCAAATAAGTCACGAGGTTTAAATTTGAAGATGTTAGCGATTAAATTAGAAGGAAATACTTCTAGTTTTGTATTGTAAATAGTTACAGTGTCATTATAGAATTGTCTAGAAAAAGAAATTTTATTTTCTGTATTTCTTAATTCTTCAGATAATTCAGAAAAGTTTTGATTTGCCTTTAAATCTGGATAATTTTCAGAAACAGCCATAATTGTTTTTAAAGCAGTAGATAATTCATTATCTAAATTAGCTTTTTGGGAAACACTATTTGTTTTTGTCCATGAAGTTCTTAAATCTGTAATTTTTTCAAATACTTCTTTTTCATGTGACATATATCCTTTAACTGTTTCTATAAAGTTTGGAATTAAATCAAATCTTCTTTGTAATTGTACATCAATTTGACTCCATGCATTGTCTACTTTTATTCTTGATTGTACTAAACTGTTGTACATTGCAATAATTACAATTACTATTAAAACTACGATTGCTAGAATAATCCAACCCATTTTTTAAATTCCTCCTTTATTTTTTCTCTTTTTATTATATACAAATAAATGATAACATATTAAAGAAATTTATACAATAAAATTGTGAAAAAATTGTGAAAACTTAGTAATAATTTAGTTTTTTAATACATATACTAATATTAGTAAATTAAAAGAAGATAATTTATTTTTTTATAAAAAATTTCTAAAATTATAAAAAAACGCTTAAGAAGCCAATAAGGACATACCTAAAAAAATATGAATTCTTAAACTCCTTAAATCCGTAAGCTTTAAGCATAAGCATTTAAAATTTGACAAAAATAGAAAAAAATAGTATAATATATTTGTTGCCAAAAAAAGGAGGTAATTGATTTTAATGAAAAGAGAAGAAAAAGCTTCAATTTCTATAATAAAAATCATATGTATAAGCATAATTTTAATCCTAATCTCAGGAATAGGAGTAATGGCAGTAAACTTAAATCTAAATGATGTAAAAATAGTATTAGAAAACGGATATGAAATGACAGTACTTACATCAAAAACCAAAGTTTCAGAAATATTAAAAGAAAATAACATTGTTTTAGATGAAGATCAAAAAACAATACCAGATTTAGAAAGTGAAATTTCATCAGAAGAGACCATAAAAATAACAGACAAATCTTACAACGAAGTACAAATTGCAAAAATTTCAGAAGAAGGTGTACAAACATCTCTAAACCAATTATTAGAAAGTTATGCACCAATAACAGAAAAAATAATAGTAGAACAAGTTGCAATTCCATACGAGACAGTAACAAAAAATTCTACGGGAACAACAACTAACACAACAAACAAAGTATTACAAAATGGTCAAGATGGATTAAAAGAAATTACTTACAAAGTTAAATATCAAAATGATGTAGAAATTGAAAAAACAGTTATATCAGAAGTTATTTTAAAAGAACCAGTAGACAAAATAGTTAGGGTTCAACAAAAAGTAACTTCAAGAAGTATGTCACTTCCAAGAACAGCATCAAATTCAAGCTCTCAAGCAGGAGCAACAACATACAAAATTACAGCATATTGTCCATGTAGCAAATGTTGTGGGAAAACAAACGGAAGAACAGCTTCAGGAACAAAAGCAACAGCAGGAAGAACAGTAGCAGCATCTAGCAAATTTGCTTTTGGAACAAAATTAAACATAGGTGGCCATATCTATACTGTAGAAGATAGAGGTGGAGCTATAAAAGGTAACAAAATAGACATATTTGTAAATTCACATGCAGAAGCGCTTAGATGGGGAGTAAGATATTTACCAGTAAGTGTAGTTAATTAAAATAAAAGATATTTTAGGAGAAAGTAAATATACTTTCTCCTTTATTTATATACCTTTCGATACATAAGTTTAACCGATTTTTTTATTTAAATAAATAGTTGAAAAAATATGCATGTTTTTATATAATGTAAAAAAATAATAAAGGATTATTACCATGTTAAAATTAATAAAAAATGAATTTATAAAAATATTTAAAAGAAAAAATATATACATTTTACTAACAATAGGAATTTTAATAATAACTTGTTATAATTTATTTCAAAAAATCACAAATTCAAATGTAGACATTAGTAAACAATACCAAAGAGCATACACTAATGATAAAATGCTCTTAGAAAATTACAATCAATTAAATCACAAAGAAGATTACCAAGATATTATAGAAAGAATAAAATTAGAAGAATACGCAAATAGCAATGGTATTTGCTATAATATACTATTAAACTCAGAAAACAGCAATGCTCCATTATCTAAGGATGCTAGAATTCTACTAATGAAAACATTTAATAATTTCGATATTATAATAATTTTTATTGTAGTATATTTATCAAGTACTATTATTTCAGAAGAATCTAATACTGGTACAATAAAATACCTACTTACCAAGCCACATAAAAGAATAAAAATATTAATGTCTAAAATACTTACAATTATATTAGTAACAGCTTTAATAGTAAGTTTTATAGTATTATTCCAATATTTATTAGGAGGAATGCTTTTTGGATTTGATAGTTATTCCTTAGAAGCAATAAGATACAATCAATATACGCAATTAATAGAAACAATGAATTTGGCAAATTATATATTACTAATTACATCTTCTAAAATGATTATGTATATACTTTTAAGTTTAATTAGTTTATTATTTGGAATTATTACTAACAATATAGCCTTAAATATATTAGTTTCACTTGGTATATATATTATATCAACGATTGGATCTTTAATTAATGATATTAGCAAATATTTATTTATCTTTAATTGGGATATAAGCAAATACTTTTTTACAACTGATATATTAGTAAAACAGTCAATTTTCATTTCTTTTGTGACTTTTTTATTAATATTTTTACCACTAATAATTATATTCAAAAACAAAGATATCAAAAATATTTAAACGAAAGGAAAAATATCAATGGAGATATTAAAATGTATTAATTTAAAAAAACAAATAAAAGAAAAAGTAATTGTCCAAAATATTTCTTTTTCAATAAATAAACAAGACATAGTAGGATTTATTCGGCCCAAATGGAGCAGGAAAAACTACTGTTATAAAGCTAATTTTAGGGCTAATAAAGAAAACCCAAGGACAAGTGCTAATAAACCGGCTATGACATAGAAAAAGACTTTGTAAAAGCAATTGAAAAAGTAGGTTCAATTGTAGAGAATCCAGATTTATATATGTACCTATCTGGATATGATAATTTAAAAATAACAGCAAATAACTATAAAAACATATCTAATGATAGAATAAATGAAGTAATAAAAATAGTAGGATTAGAAAATAGAATAAAAGATAAAGTATCAAAATATTCGCTAGGAATGAGACAAAGACTAGGAATAGCCCAAGCTATTATAAATAAACCTGAATTACTAATATTAGATGAGCCAACAAATGGATTAGATGTAGAAGGTATAATCGAAATTAGAAACCTAATAAAAGATTTATCTAAAAAAGGTATTGCAATTTTAATATCTAGTCATAATTTAACTGAAATTGATAATTTATGTAACAGAATAATAGCAATAAAAAAAGGAAAGATTGTAGCAGATGACACAATTGAAAATTTTACAACAATATCTGGAAACAAAAAGCTCACACTAGAAGAGGCCTTTATAAAAAAAGTGGGTGAGAATAAAATTGATTAAATTAATACAAAACGAATTAATAAAAATATTTAAAAGAAAAAGCATATATATATTGCTAATTTTCTCAATAATAGCAATTTACATATATAATAACATTAATCCAGATCAAAACGAAAAAATAGCATTTAATAATGATACAAAAGACATTCCAATTCAAGGTATGGAAACAGCTTTAGAAAGCATGAAAGAAAATCCAAAAGAATATATAGACCAAAAAGCTACTATTGAATTTTGGAAACTCTATAATACTTTTAAAGAAGACTCATGGCAAAGATTTGCATTAAAAGAAGAAGCTTCTACTCATACAGTAGAAGGTGTATATACTGACTGTAATTTGGATATAAAAAAATATTTATATAATATTTATGATTTTGAATATAACCAAACTTCAGAAATATCTTTAGATAAATATAAAACTTCTAAGATTAAATACAATGAATATGTAGATGCTTTAAATTCTGATGATTGGACAAGTTTTGTTAATTTAAAAATAAAGAATTTAGAAGAAAGAAAAAGCATAAGTAACCTTTCAAATGACGAAATAGAAGAAATAAATTTTGAAATAGAACTTTATAAATTAAGATTAGAAAAAAACATAAATTATGGTTATAACATACAAAATCAATATTTAGAGCAAATAAGAACTAATCATTATGGTATTAAATCATATAAGGCAAATTCATATAATGAATCACAAGCTTTTATAAATAAAAATATAAGTGAATATGAAAAAAGACTAAATTTATGTAAATATGCAATAGAAAATAATATTGAAAAAGACATATCTAATGAAATTAATTTAATTTATGAAAATAGAATAGATGCAAGAATTTCTTTTATTAGAACATTTGAACATTTTGATATACTTTTAGTAATAATAATAATATACATAGCTACTACCATAATAACAGAAGAAACCAATAAAAAAACAATTAAAAACTTACTTACAAAACCACATAAAAGAAGCACTATCTTAATATCCAAAATATTAGCCTGTATTATTACATTGATAATTTCTATGATAGTTATATGTATAGCGCAATATTTTATAGGGGGAATTATTTATGGATTTGAAAGCTATGATTTAGAATATATTGGTTATGATTTTATTGCTTCTAAAGTATTTACAATGAATTTGTTTAAGTTTATATTTTTAACCGGAATTGCTAAATTACCAATGTATATTATAATTACTCTATTTTGTATATTTATAGGAATAATAAATAATAATACATCAATGTCAATGATATTAACTTTAATTATTTTCTTAATATCTAATACATTACTTACAGAATGGTCAAAAGTTGATGCACTTTCAACAATCGGAAGATTTTTTATAACAAATAATTGGGACTTTTCTACATATTTATTTGGAGATACATCTTACATAAGTGGTGTTACTTTAAATAGTTCAATAGTAATATTTTTAATATACTTATTATTACTATTATTTTTATCAATATATAGTTTTAATAAAAAAGAAGTAAATTAAGAAAAAATCATGAAAATTTTTGATATAATATATCTACTATGCTTGGCATTAGTAGGAGTATCTGTCATAGCTATTGCCTTGATTATTGCGTTAGTAATAATTTTGAGCAAATAAAAAAATAACCATTCTGCTTGGACAATAGAATGGTTATTTAATACCATATATTGGCAACCACTCTGTGGTTTCTCCATTTCCTATTTTTATTATACACATTTATTTAAGAATTGTCAAACATAAAATTAAAAAAATGACCAAATAATTAAAGCTTGATAAAATAAACAAAATATAGTAAAATACTACCATAAAATAAAAAAAGGAAAGATGAAAAAATGAAACTAATATCATGGAATGTAAATGGAATAAGAGCATGTGTAAACAAAGGCTTTAAAGAATTTTTTGAAAATATAAATGCAGACATATTTTGCATACAAGAAACAAAATGTCAAAAAGACCAAATAGAACTAGAATTTAAAGGCTATAAAAGTTACTGGAACAGTGCCGAAAAAAAAGGATATTCAGGTACGGCAATATTTACCAAAATAGATCCAATAGACGTAAAATATGGGATAGGTATAGAAGAACATGACAAAGAAGGAAGAGTAATAACACTAGAATTTGAAAAATTCTATATGGTAAATATATATACCCCAAATTCAAAAAGAGAACTTGAAAGATTAGATTATAGACAAATATGGGAAGATGAAATAAGAAAATATCTATTAGACCTACAAAAAACAAAACCAGTAATAATGTGTGGAGACCTAAACGTAGCACACGAAGAAATAGACCTAAAAAATCCAAAAAGCAACAGAGGAAACGCAGGATTTACAGACGAAGAAAGAGCAAAAATGACTAAGTTACTAAATTCTGGTTTTATAGATACATTTAGACACCTATACCCTAAAAAAGAAGAAGCCTACACATGGTGGTCATACATGGGAAAAGCAAGAGAAAAAAATATAGGGTGGAGAATTGATTATTTTATAATATCTAAAAATATAGCAAATGAAATAAAAGAAGCAAAAATACATCCAGAAATTCTAGGAAGTGACCACTGCCCTATAGAATTAGAAATATTTTAAAATATAAGAAAGGATTTAGAAAAAATATGAATGAAATAAAAAACCATTGGAAAAAATGGGTATATTGGTTTTTATTAGGAGTTGCAATAATTGTTGTATATAAAATGCTAGATAATTTTGGAGATATAATGGGGGTTATAACTAAATTTTTTGATATAATTACACCATTTTTTGTGGGTATATTTATAGCATATCTACTATATATGCCTTGCAAAACAATTGAAAAGGCATATAAAAAATCAAAGCTAAAATTTACTAGAAAAAGAGCAAGAGGTCTTAGTATATTAACAGTTTATTTAATAGCATTTTTAATAATAGTAATACTTACAAACTTTATATTACCTGTGGTATGGGAAAGCATAATAGATTTAGTAAATAATATACAAGGATATTTTGAAACAACAATTCAAAGATACAATGAATTACCAGACACCTCAATACTAAAAAGTGAGATAGTAAATGATGCAATCAATGAAATTAAAAACCTAGACATAAAACAATATTTAAGATTAGATAAAATATTAGAATACATAATAAATGCAATAGATGCAGTAACAGGAATTTTTGATGTATTTGTAGCATTAATAGTTTCTGTATATATCTTAGCAGGAAGAAAACAAATAATAACATTTTTAAAGAAATTTGCAGCAGCTATGTTAAACAAAAAAACATATCAAAATATAGATAAATATTTTAATAATACAAATGAGATATTTTTTAAATTTATAGCAAGCCAATTTTTAGATGCTGTAATAGTAGGAATATTAGTAACAATTGCAATGAGTATTATGGGAGTTAAATATGCCCCATTATTAGGATTTTTCATTGGATTATTTAATATGATACCATACATAGGAGCAATAATTGCAGTTGTAATATCTTCAATAATTACATTAATTACAGGTGGGTTATCACAAACAATTTGGATGTTAATTATTGTAATTATAATACAACAAATTGATGCAAATGTTATAAATCCAAAAATTGTAGGTCAATCCTTAAAAATAAGCCCATTGTTAGTAATATTTGCAATAACCGTAGGCGGAGCATATTTTGGAATTTTAGGAATGTTTTTAGCAGTACCTGTAATTGCAGTTTTAAAAATAATAGTAGAAGACTATATTGAATATAGATTAAGTCTTAAAGAAAAAGAAGAGGCTAAATCATAGCATGTGAATCTAGTTAGCAAGAATAACAATTATTTTGATAAACCTATTTATAAATAGAATTGTAAAATTTTATTTATAAATAGGTTTTTTATTGTATAAAAACAACATATTGTTACTTAAAATATTAACTTTCAAGGTTAATATTTTAAGTATTATAAATTCATTTCTAAAAAATCTTAAAATAAGCTAATCCCTAAGAAAAAGTGTAGAAATTATAATTTTTTTTAACGAAAATGTAATAAAAAAGTAATATTAAAGATAAAATGACGAAAAATGTAGTTCCGTAGCAAGGAATAAGCACATAAAAAAATAGGGAATTTTTAGTTATTGAACTGTAATTCTTAAGATGCTACTATATAAATAACAAAAAATATGTCAAAAAATTTATAAAAATTTTTAGGAGGCAAATTTATGGAAAGAAAAAAGGCTAAAAAAATCGCAATTATTACAGGAGCAGTAGCATTAGTTACAGCGATAGTAACAATGATTGCTATTTTTCTATCTAATACCAATAAAAAAATAGCATATCAGTCTAATCCAGAAATTAAAAGATCAATGGAATATGACCAAGTTCAAGACGGCGATGAAAACATACCAAATACTTCGTATGTTCAATTCGACGCGTTTTTCTTGCGTGACTTAGATGGAGACCGGATATGCAGAAAAATTACGTGGTACATGTAGAGAAGTATCAGGTACAGATACTCTATACATGAACTTAAATGTTCTAACAAATGGAACATTAGAAAATGGAAAAATAACAATAAACAGCAAAAATATGAAACTATCTACAGCACTAGTAAAAGACGGTGTTATAAAAGAAAATTATATTTCAGAAGATACTAGAGTAATAGAATTAAATACCATAAATTATGGAACTCAAAAGTTAATATCTGGAGCCATAAAAGCCTCTGAATTTGGAAATAATATAAATAATTATAGTCAAATAAATAGTGTAGTACTTACAGGAACCCATGTAGCAGAAGATGGAACAAGAACTGAAATTAATAAGTCAGTAAACTTCATAGTAGATTGGCATGGTAAAGTACAGGCTAGCATTTATAATTATACAGGAACTCAAAATATAGATAATATAGTAAGTGGAGCAAATCAAGATATTACTTTATCTTTTAGTATAACAACTCGTGAAACAGCAGATGAATTAATACTAAATAGAGCTGTATTAGAAGGAACAATTCCTGAAATAAATGGAATAAAACCAACAAGTGTAGAAGTAACATCAAGTGATATAGAATTACAATATGATAGCGAAACTGGAAACTTTGTTGCAACAAGAAAAGCAACAAAAGAAGATTCAGGAATAGTTACAAAAACAATATCTGACCATAATACATATAGTTTTATAGTTAAATATCCATATTCTGTATATGAAGCATTAGAAGAAGAAAGTTTAAGTATTAAAGTTCCAGTAAAAGCATATTATGAAGCATTTAACAATCCTAATATAGAAGAATTAACAATATCAAACATAGCTGAAAGAACAATAACTTTCTTATGGAATAAACCAAGACCTGAAACACATGGAGCAGATTTTGATGTAATAATCGGAACTTATAGAAATTATGACAATAGATATGTAATTTCTAAAGAAGAACCACTAAAATTATACAATCAAACAGCAGAAGAAACAGAAGATAAATATATAGTAAGATGGCAAGCCTACACAGGAGATGAGCTAAATATAGATTCAATTAAAATGAGAGAAAATCCTACACCATATACAGATAGATTTTATGATAGTGATGCTGTATATCATGATATGCAAAACTACACTAAAAACGTAGGAATATACTTCTCAAATGCAGAAAATATACTAGGTCAAGAAGGATATATAAAAGTTATAAATGATGAAACAGGAGAAGAAATACACACATTTACAAAAGATGATTGGAACAAATATAATCAATCAAATCCATTTACATATGAAAGTCCAGTAACACACATAAGAATAGAAACAAGTAAACCAAACAAAAATAATAGTTTATATGTTTACAATGTAAAAGAAATAGATGACAATGCGTTAGTAGAAGAATTTACTAAAGAAGAATTTGATAAACTAGAAAGAGTATATACATATTTAACAGGAGAACTAAAACTAGAAGGGGCTCAAGATTACAGTAAAATAAGTGGAAGTGACCCTCAAGCATATGCATATTATGAAGAGCCAATTTCAACAGCATCACTTAAAATAGATAAAGATGCAATTGGAACACAAAACCTAGAAGAAGCTACTATAACAATTACAACTACAGCAAATTACTTTAACATGAGAGGTTGGACAAATGGTAGATTTTTAGTAGAATTACCACAAGAAATATTAGATGTAGAAATAAACAATATAGAAATATCAGATCAAGCAGTAAAAGTACTTGCATATGAAGTAGTTGAAAAAGAAGGAAAGAAATTTATACAAATAGAAACAGAAAATGCTAATGAAGCTACATATACTATTACAATTAATTGTGGTCTAACAGCAGATCCTAGAACTGTCACAAAAAATACAACTCTAAATTTATATGCATACAATGAAAATTGTGATAATTATAAAAATGTAACACAAGATAAATATGACATAGATGGAGACCTAAACACTTCAGAAAATGTAAACCATGCATCAGATTCATTATACTTAATCTCACCAAGCTCACTTTTAACAAATCAACAAGCTACAGACTATAATGATGCAAAAGAAACTGCAATTGCACCACAAGTTGCAACAATAGATAAAACAGAAGCAGATACAGCTAAAGTAAATATAAGTATAACAAACAACTACTCTGGGACAATTAGTGAAGTAAAAATATTAGGTAAAATACCATTTGAAGGAAATGCATTTACAATTAATGGAGCTCCTTTAGGTTCTACCTATACAACAACAATGTTAGACACAGGAATAACAGTTCCAGAAGATATGAAAGAATATGTAACTGTTTACTATTCAGAAAAAGAAAACCCAACAAATGACCTAACTAATGTAGAAAATGGTTGGACAACAAATGTAACTGATTTTTCAAAAATAAAAACATACCTAATAGATTTAGGAAGCTATGTATTAAAAGTAGATGAAAATAGAGTATTTTCATATCAAATAAAAGTACCTTCAACTGTACAATATAATGATGTATCATATAGTACACATGCAGTATATTTCTACCTAGATACAGACCAAGGAAAATTTAAAACACAAACAGAAACAAGTAAACTAGGATTTAGAATTGAAAGAAAATACAATTTAAATTTACAAAAATTAAAAGAAGACACTGAAATTCCAGTACAAGGAGCAACATTTAGTGTCAAAGCAGAAGGTGAAGACGAAACAAGAATAGGAACAACAAATAATCAAGGAAATATATCAATAGAAAACTTATATGTTGACAAAACATACATATTAAGCGAAATTCGTACACCAGGATCTTATGAAAAGATTTCTTCAGAAGTTAAATTTAAAGTAACAGTAGAAGGAGACAATTTAGTATTAAAAATACTTTCTGGAGAAGATATATTAAAAGAATATAACATTACACAAGCTACTAGCGAATCAAGAGGAATAGCTAACTTAAAAATCGAAAACACACCAAAATATAGATTAGAAATAACTAAAAAAGCAAATGAAACAAATGAAGTAATACAAGGGGTTAAATATAAATTAGAAGGACAAAACTTAGGAAATGGAATTACAGTTACAACAAACAAAGAAGGAAAATTAACATTAACAGGATTATCACAAGATATAGAATATACACTAACAGAGATTGAAGCAAAAGGATACTATGTAAATGAAACACCTGTAAAATTCAAAGTTGTAAATAATAATGGAAAACTAGAATTTATTGTAATTTCTGGAAGTTTTGCAAGTTACTCACAAGTAACTACTGGAACAGGAATAACTGGATTAGAAGCACAAGATTTAGTAACAGCAGAATTGACAGATGAAAAAATACCTACATATCAAATACAATTAAAGAAATTTGCAAAAGAAGAAGAAACAGTATTAAGAGGAGCACAATACAAAATAACAGGAGAAGGATTTGACGAAGACGGAGAAACCTTTATAACTGATGACCAAGGAATACTTACAATACCAAATCTATATGAATATGTTGAAGGAAAAAATATTACAGGAGTATACACTCTTCAAGAAATCGCACCACCAGAAGGATATGCTTTAGATAGTAGACAAATACAATTTAGAGCAAAAAGAAATGAAGAAGGTAACCTAGAATTAGAAGTTTTAGGAGAAAATATATTAAAGGGAACTTTTGTAGATAATGCAAATAGTGAAAACCCAACAATAAATATAGAAGTAGAAGATGAACCTTTATTTAAAATTACAAAAATTGATGCAACAACAAAATTACCAATACCTAATGCAAAATTCGTATTAAAAGAGATAGATGAAAGCTATAATGAAATTGGATATGCAAAAGATTTAAATGGTAACATTGTAGGAACTTTAACTGAATTAGTAGGACAAGGTGGAATACAATTTAAATTAGACGAAACTTCAAATCCATGGACAAAAATGGAAGATGGAACTTTCCAAAGTGGTAACTATCATAAATCAACTACTACAAGTACTATGACATCAGAAGAATTTACTTTAGAAAAAGCAGGTTCTATAGCATTTGATTGGGCGGTATCTTCAGAAAATGTAAGTTATGACTATTTATACTATACAATAACAAATGTAGATACAAATGCAACAATTGGCGGAACTTCAACTAAAATAGGTGGAAATAGTACTATTACTAAATATGAAGATTTAAAATTTGAAAATGTAGTAGAAGAACTAGACCCAGGAACATATAAAATTGCCTTTTCATACAGAAAAGATGGCTCAGGAGATAAAGGCTTAGATGCAGGATATGTAAAAAATATAAAAGTAGAAGGAATGAACTCTCAAGTACCAGTAGTAGAAACTAATAAAGATGGTGTAATATCAGAAGGGCTAAAATCAGGATTATACAAAGCAGTAGAAGTAGAAGCACCTCAAGGATATGAATTACCAGAAAACGAAGAAGAAAGAACATACTATTTTGGTATAGGAGCTAGTAAAGCTCAAGAAACAGAATTTGGAACATCATTTGTAAAACCATTTGCAGGAACAAAATGGGACAAAATAGAATCTGTAGAAAAAACTTCAGATAAAGGATTTGCAATTTCTGGATATTATACAGAATCAGCAGACTTAAATGCTGATGGACAAGCAGATCTAACATCAGCTGAAGATGATTTCTCTGGATTTATAGCAAAATATGATGACAAAGGAGTTTTAGAATTTTCAAAATCTGTTACTTCTTTAAATGGTGAAGTTAAATTACATAAAATTATATCTACAAATGATGGAGGATACATTGCAGTTGGATTCTTTACAGGAGAAACTTTATCTATAGATGATGTAGATACAGGACTTGCAAATGCAACTTCAAACAAAAAAGGTTTAATATTAAAATTTGGAAGTAGCGGAAACTATGAATGGAGCAAAGAAGTTGCAGAAGAAGGAATAGATGTAGATGCAACTGCAGTAGCTCAAAATTTACAAGGAAATATAGTAGTAGGCTTAACAACAACTGGAAATGCAAAAGTTGTAGAACTTTCTAATATAGATGGAAACATAATAAACCAAACTAGCATTTCAGCTGATGTAAAAATAACAGATATGGAAGCAAAAGACTCTATGCAAGTAGTAATAGTAAGTGAAGGATTAAAAGATACAACAACAGGTAGAGTCGACCTATATCAAGATGGAGCAGTTTCATCAGGAGCTGAATTAGACTTTAATGCAAGAGCTGTAGCCAAATTAGACAGTGGAAAAATAATAATAATTGGAAGTTACACAGGAACATCACAAACTGTTAGCTCAAAAGGAAATTATGATGGCGTAATTGTAGAATATGATGTAAATTCTAACCTTTTAAGTAATGCTAAATTTATAAGAGGATCATTAGATGAAGTACTAACATCAATTGATAGTTCAAGTGATGGAGGATTCATCATAGGAGGATACACTTATAGTTCTGTTGTAGACTTTAATCAAGACGACACAAATGAAATTAGTAGTATTAGCGGAAACTCAGATGGTTTTGTTATAAAATATTCTAGTGAAGGAGAACAAGAATGGTTCAAACAAGTAACAGGAGATAATTTAGACGAAGTAACAGGAGTAACCGAAAGAGATGACAACGAATTTACAACAGTAGGATACTTTAACAGTACATCTTTAAAAGCAGATACAAATGATTCAGAAGAAATAACACTTACTAAATATTCAGACGGATTTATCATTAACTATGGAGAAATTGTAATAGCACCAGAAGTGCCAGAATCTTCAGAAATTACAGTAGAAAATAAACTAGCAAAATACGAAATTACAACAGATGTAAAAGAAGTAGATGGCAAAAAAGGTGGAACAATTTCAGGTGAAGATGAAACACCATATGAAACAGTAGAATATGGCAAAGATAGCACAAAAGAAATAAAAATAATACCAGAAGAAGGATACAAAGTTTTAAAAATTACAATAAATGATGAAGAATATAACTTTACACCAAATCCAGACGGAACAGTTACAATACCACAATTTACAAATATGACAACTAATAAACATATAGTAGTAGAATTTAGCAATACTGTATCTAGTGTCACAGTTCACCACTATATAGATGGAACATCTACACCTGTAGCACCAGATGACACCTTAAGTGGAATAATTGGTGAAAGCTACACAACAACTCCACATGTAGACCTAGAAGAATATGAACTAAAACAAGAAAACGGAGAATATGTAATACCAGATAATGCAAGTGGAAAATATATGGAAGAACCACAAGAAGTAACATACTATTATGTAAAAAGAAAAATAAATGTAACAGTAGAACACAAAATAGAAGGAACTAATGATAGAGTAATATTATCAAATGGAGAAGAAGCACCAGATGAAATAATAACAGGAGAAATAGGAACTAACTATACAACAGATGCATTAACAGAAGAAGAACTAAGTCCAAAATACGAACTATCAATAATTCCAGAAAATAAAGAAGGAACATTTAAAGAAAACGGGGTAATAGTAACATACTACTACAAAGCAAAAAATGTAGAAATAACAACTGAAGTAAAAACACACAAAGAAACAAATGAAGCAGGAGAAGAAATAGACGTAAAAGGAGGAACAATCTCAGGAGAAAACGAAAAACCATATGAAACAGTAGTATATGGAGAAAACTCTATAAAAGATATAGTAATAACACCAGATGAAAACTACCAAGTAAAAGAAATATTAGTAAATGACGAACCTCAAGAATTCACAGCAAATGAAGATGGAACAGTAATATTAGACAAATTTACAAACATGGAAGAAAACAAACATGTAGCAGTAGAATTTGAAAAAATACCAACAAAAGTAACAATCCATTACTATATAGAAGGAACCCAAAATCCAGTACCATTAGAAGATGGAGGAACAGCCCAAAGTATAGAAATACAAGGGTTAGTAGGGGATATCTATGCAACAAAAGAAGCTGATGGTGTAGATAGCGAATATGAGCTAGTAGAAATACCACAAAATGCAAGTGGAACAATGACCAAAGACCCAATTGAAGTAATCTACTACTATAGACTAAAACCAATGTACAGTTACACAGTAGAATATTACTTTGATGGAGTAAAAGACGAAACTCTAACAGATACAAAAGAAGCAAGAAGAGACAGCCAAGTAGACACATATGAAGACAAAATAAAAGAAGGATATGTATTTGAAAAAACAGAAAATCTACCACTAACAATAGTAGAAGACACAAGCAAAAACGTAATAAAAGTATACTACAAATCAAGAGAAGACCTACAATACAAAGTAGAATACTATTATGATGGAAAAATAGACGATTCAAAAACAGATACGTTTAATAACATAAAATTTGGAACCAAAATAGAAGTCTATGAAGACAAAGTAATAGACGGATACACCTTACAAAAAGAAGAAAACCTACCATTAACAGTAGGAGTAAACCCAGAAGAAAATGTAATAAAAATCTACTATGTAAAACGAGGGGATTTAAGTTACACAGTAAACTACTTAGAAGAAGGAACAAACAAAGTATTACATGATACAAAAACAGCAAATGACCAAATATTTGGAACAATAATAAACTCAAATGAAGAAATAATATCAATAGATGGATATAACTATAATAGCGTAGATAAAGAAAGCCTAACAATAGGAACATCTGAAAATGTAATAAACATCTATTATACAAAGAGAAATGACCTAAGTTATACAGTAAATTACCTAGAAAAAGACACAAACAAAGTATTAAATCCAGCAAAAACAGTAGAAGGTCAAACATTTGAAACAGTAATAACTTCAAGTGATGAAGTAATCGAAATAAATGGATATAACTATGACAGCGTAGATAAAGAAAACTTAGTTATAGGAACAGCTGAAAACGTAATAAATATCTACTATACAAAGAGAAACGACCTAAGTTACACAGTAAACTACTTAGAAAAAGAAACAAATGAAGTATTACATGCACCTAAAACAGAGAATGGTCAAACATTTGAAACAGTAATAACTTCAAATGAAGAAGTAATAGATATAGATGGATATAACTATGACAGCGTAGACAAAGAAACACTAACAATAGGAACAGCTGAAAACGTAATAAACATCTACTATACAAAACGTACTGACTTAAGCTACACAGTAAACTACTTAGAAAAAGGAACAAATAATAAATTAGCAGAGCCAAAAACTGAAGGAAACCAAACATTTGGAACAGTAATAACATCAAGTGAAGAAATAATAGAAATAGATGGATATAATTATGACAGTGTAGATAAAGAAACCTTAACAATAGGAATATCAGAGAACATAATAAACATTTACTACACGAAACGTACAGACTTAAGTTATACAGTAAACTACCTAGAAAAAAGAACAAATAAAGTATTACAAACTCCAAAAATAGTAGATAATCAAACATTTGGAACAGTAATTGAATCAATAAACGAAGTAATAACAATAGATGGATACAATTATGACAGCTATGATAAAGAAACATTAACAATAGGAACAGAAGAAAACGTAATAAACATCTACTACACAAAGAGAAATGACCTAAGCTACACAGTAAACTACCTAGAAGAAGGAACTGACAAAAAATTAGCAGAACCAAAAACAACAAATGGTCAAACATTCGAAACAGTAATAAAGACAGAAAATGAAATAATAAAAATAGAAGGATATGAATATGTAAGAGCAGATAAAGACCAATTAATAATAGGAACATCTGAAAACGTAATAAATATCTACTACAAAAGAATAG